>NZ_JBSFJC010000396.1:0-1973 GCF_053597855.1 Kitasatospora sp. NPDC001225 | reverse complement strand
CGGCGGGCAGGCAGGGCTCGGGCGCGGGTGCGCCGGCCACCAGCAAGGTGACGGGTGCGCTGGAGAACTGACGGTTCGTCATGGCTGATCAGCGGGCACCGGAGCCCTCATCCTTCCCGTGGCCGGCCGGGATCGCGCCGGGGTTACTGGGTGGCGAGCCCGCCGCAGACGTTCAGTGCCTGGGCGGTGATGCTGGCCGCGGTGGGGCTGGTGAGGTAGCCGGCCAGCGAGGCGACCTCCTCGGGCGTGGTGTAGCGGCCGAGCGGGATGTGCTGCTGGAAGTGCTGGTGGATGGTCTCGGGGGTGGTGTTGTAGGCGGTCGCGTACTCGTGGTGGATCCTGGTGGTGTGCGGGGTCTGGACGTACCCCGGGCAGATGGCGTTGACGGTGGTGCCGGTCGGCGCCAGCTCCTTGGCCAGCGCCCGGGTGAAGCCGATCACGGCGTGCTTGCTCGCGGTGTACGGGGCGCCCAGGGTAACGGCCTGCTTCCCGGCGGTGGACGCGATGTTGATGATCCGCGGGTGGGCGGTGCTGGTGATGTGGCCGTGCCGGAGGGTCTCCCGGGTGACCAGGAAGACCGCGTTCAGATTGGTGTCGATGACGTCGTACCAGAGGTCGTCGGTGGTGGTCGCGGTCGGCCCGCCGCCGGTGCGTCCGGCGTTGTTGACCAGGACGGTGATCGGGCCGTACTCGGCCACCGCGTGCCGGATCAGTTCGGCGACCTGGACGGGGTCGCGGACGTCGCAGGTGAGGCCGTCGGCCTGGTGGCCCTCGTCACGCAGGGTGGCGAGGGCCTGGTCGATGTCCCGGGCGGTGCGGGCGCAGATGAAGACACGGTGGCCGCGGCTGCCGAGTTCGCGGGCGATGGCGAGGCCGATGCCGCGGGTACCGCCGGTGATCAGGGCGAGGGGTTTCTCGGGTGCGGTGGTCATGACGCGTCCTGTGGGTGAGGGCTGGGAGCTGGGAGAGGTCGGCGGGGACGGCCGTCCGGACGGGGCTCAGGCCGAGTACAGGTTGTAGGTGGTCGGGTGGGCCGTGGTGGGCGTGTTGAGGGTGGGGTCCAGGGTGAGGATCGCGTGCTGGAGGTGCTGGAGGTGCGGCGAGGGCTGGATGCCGAGCTCGGTGGTCAGCCGGTGCCGCAGGTGGTGATAGGTGGTCAGGGCGCTGGTCTGCCGGCCGGCCCGGTAGAGCGCGACCATGGCCTGGGCGTGCAGGCCCTCGTGGTGCGGGTGCTGGTGGGTCAGGTGGGTGAGCTCGGGGATCAGCTCGTTGTGCCGGCCGAGCCGCAGGTCGGTGTCGATGCGGCGTTCCAGGGTGATCAGCCGGCTCTCCTCCAGGCGCATGATCTCGATGGTGAGGATCGGCCCGGGCCGGACGTCGACCAGGGCCGGGCCGTGCCAGAGCGCGAGGGCCTGGCGGAACTGGGTGGCGGCCTGGTGGTCCTGGCCGTGGTTGAAGGCGTGCTGGCCCTGGGTGGTCAGCAGGTTGTAGGTGTGGACGTCCAGGTTGTCCGGGTGGGTGGTGAGCTGGTAGCCGCCGTGCCGGGTGGTGAGGATGTCCTTGGCGGTGGCGTGCGGGGTCGGCCCGAGGGCCTGGGTGATCCGGCGGCGCAGCTGCAGGATGTACGTCTGCATCGTGGTGAGCGCCTGTCTTGGCGGGTCGTCGCCCCAGATCTCCTCGATCAGGGTGGCCGTGGGCAGGATCCGGTTCGGGTAGAGCGCGAGGAGGGCGAGGATCTGGCGCTGCTTGGCGGCGGTGGGGACGACGGAGATGCCGTTGAGGTCGGCGGTGAGGGGGCCGAGGACCCTGAGGTGCATGGCGGTTCTCCTCTCGTGCGGGTGAGTGGGGCTCGGAGGATCGTGAGCCCGTGGATTCGTGCTCCCGGCGGCCCCTCCGGTCACCCCTCCGGCGACGCCGACGGCGACATCGACACCGACGGTGACGGCGACATCGACGCCAGCAGCGACGCCGAC
>NZ_JBSFJC010000395.1:0-1976 GCF_053597855.1 Kitasatospora sp. NPDC001225 | reverse complement strand
CAGGTGAAGATCCGGGGCTTCCGGGTCGAGCCGGGTGAGGTCGCGGCGGTGCTGCTGGGGCACGAGGCGGTGGCGCAGGCCGCGGTCGTGGCACGCGAGGACCGGCCGGGCGACAAGCGCCTGGTCGGCTACGTCGTCCCGGTGAACGGTCGGGACGTGGACGCGGCGGAACTGCGTCACTTCCTGGTCAAGCGTCTGCCGCGCCACATGGTGCCGTCGGCCGTGGTGGTGCTGGAGGCGCTGCCGATCACGCCGAACGGCAAGCTGGACCAGCGCGCGTTGCCCGCACCTGCCGCCACCGCCGTCGAGCCGGGCGGACGCGCACCGCGCTCGGTGCAGGAGGAACTGCTCTGCGGCATCTTCGCGGAGCTGCTGGGCCTGCCGTCGGTGGGGATCGACGACGACTTCTTCGCCCTGGGTGGGCACTCGCTCCTCGCGGCCCGGCTGATCAGCCGGATCCGCAGCACCTTCGGCGCGGAACTCGGCATCCGCGACCTGTTCGACGCCTCCACGGTCGTCGGCGTCGCCGAGAAGCTGAAGGAGGGCCGCCCGGCGCGTCCGGCGTTGGTGGCGGGTGAGCGTCCGGAGGTGCTGCCGCTGTCGTTCGCCCAGCAGCGGCTGTGGTTCCTCGACCAGCTCGAAGGCGCTTCCGCCACGTACAACAGCCCGTTCGCGTTCCGCCTGCACGGATCGGTGGACGTCGAGGCGCTCCGCGCGGCGATCGGTGACGTGGTCGGCCGGCACGAGGCGCTGCGGACGGTCTATCCCGCGGTCGACGGCCGGCCGCGTCAGCTGGTCCTGCCCGCCCAGGACGTCCAGGTGCCCTTCACGGTCGTGGAGTGCGGGAGCGACACGCTCGACGAGGCAGTGCGCGGGGCCGCGTTCACGCCGTTCGACCTGTCCACCGATCTGCCCGTACGGGTGGTGTTGTTCACGGTCGCCGAGGGCGGGTCGGTGCTGGTGGTGACCTTGCACCACATCGCGAGTGACGGTTGGTCGATGGAGCCGTTGTGGGAGGGGGTGGCGTCGGCGTATCGGGCTCGGTTGGCGGGGGTTGCTCCGGAGTGGTCGCCGTTGCCGGTGCAGTACGCGGATTACACGTTGTGGCAGCAGGGTCTGTTGGGTGGGGTCCTGGAGCGGCAGTTGGCGTACTGGTCGGAGGTGTTGCGGGATGCGCCGCAGGAGGTGGCGCTGCCGTTGGACCGGCCTCGGTCGGGGGTGGGTTCGCGTGCGGGTGGTCTGGTGGAGTTCGGGCTGGACGCGGAGCTGCACGCGGAGTTGGAGGGGTTGGCGCGTCGGCATGGCGTGACGCTGTTCATGGTGCTGCACGCGGGCCTGGCGGCCCTCTTGTCGCGCCTGGGCGCGGGGACGGACATCCCCATCGGCACGGTGGTGGCGGGGCGTTCGGACGAGGCCTTGGACGAGCTGGTCGGGTTCTTCGTGAACACGCTGGTGCTGCGGACGGATGTGTCGGGTGCGCCGACCTTCGGTGAGTTGCTGGGCCGGGTCCGGGACACGGATCTGGCGGCGTTCACCCACCAGGACCTGCCGTTCGAGCGGCTGGTCGAGGAGCTGAACCCCGTCCGCTCCGCCTCGGTGCATCCGCTGTTCCAGGTGATGCTGGTCCTGCAGAACAACAGCGAGGGAAGCCTCCAACTCCCGGGCATCACCCTGGAATCGGAGACCTTCGACACGGCTCCGGCCCGGTTCGACCTCAACTTCGCCTTCACCGAGGCCTGGGCTGCCGATGGCACGCCCGGTGGGATCCAGGTGGAGCTGCAGTACGCCGCGGACCTCTTCGACCACGGCACGGTGGAGGTGCTGGGCCGCCGTCTCGGTTCGCTGTTGACCGCCATGGTCGCGGATCCGGAGCAGTTGGTCGGGTCGGTTGAGGTGTTGGTGGGTGGCGAGCGTGAGTTGGTCGTGTCGGGGTGGGGTGGTGGTGGGGGTCCGGTGCCGGCGGGGACGGTGTCGGG
>NZ_JBSFJC010000394.1:0-1986 GCF_053597855.1 Kitasatospora sp. NPDC001225 | reverse complement strand
GGAACACGGCGGCCTTGGTGTCGGCCCGGACGAGTTCCGCGCTGTTGGCCGCCATCAGGCGCTCCATCGCCGACACCGAGGGCAGGCTGGACGCCGCCGTCGGCGCGGTCGGCCGGCGGCTCCTGCCCCTGGAGCGCCCGCGGGGCCCGGCGACCGTGCGCCGCCGCGACGGCTGCCGGCGCACACGTATCCGCACACGCGCCGCCCCGGTCACCGCGGACTCCCGTTCGGCACACCGCCGGACCAGCCGTTGACGTGCGTGTGGAGCTTGACGAAGTCCGGCCCCGGCCCCGGGGGCTGCGGGGGTTGCGAGGGGTACGAGGCGGGCCCGGGGACCTGCCGTCCGAGGGCGACCAGGCGGTCGCGCAGCATCTTGGACAGCTCCTGCTGCTCCTGCCCCGTCAACTTGCCGAGCATGAGCGCCATCTGGTCCTCCCAGGTGGTTTCGCCCCGCAGCAGGTCGCCGTTCTTGACCACCCAGTCCAGGACATCGCGCACCTCATCGGGCTTCCTGGCCAACCAGAGGGCCGCGAGGGCGACCGGTCCCTCCTGCACCTGGCGCCGGCAGAACGCGTACTCCTCCTCGCTCTTGACCGTCCAGTCGAAGGGCACGTCCGTCACGTCCGGTTCCCCGAGGCGCAGTTCATTGCCATGCTCGGAGGCGGAGACGTCCGTGACGCGGTAGCCGAGGCCGTAGTGGGGCAGCACGTACGGAGCCGCGAGGTACTGCACCAGCTCGTCGGGGCCCAACCTGGTGCCCGAGGCGGCGAACTGCTCTCTGAGCTGGCGCAGTCGGACGTCGAGGTCCTTGCGGACCGGCAGCCCGCCCCGGTTGGTCCGGGTCTGCACGACCCGCGCGGCGTCGTGGACCCACCACAGGAAGTGGACCTCCAGCGGTTCCGTGCCGTACGAGGTGCGGAGACGGACCGTTCGCACGCCCGGCCGCTCGTTGAGGTCCACCAGGTACGCCTGGTCGAAACCGCGCAACCCCAGCCGCGCGGCGACCCCGTCCTCCGCCCCCATGCCCGACGGTCGCGGGCGGCCCTTCCCCAGCTGCTGGTAGAGCCCGTGGCGGTCCCCCAGGACCAGGGCGCAGTCGCGCCGACCGGACCAGCGGTGCCGGAGGATCTCCCGCCAGGGGGCACGGGTGGCCTGGGTGTAGACGGGCGGGTCGGTGTCGACGGTCATCGGGGGCCTCCGAAGGCAGGGGCGGAGCGGAACGGCTGCGGCTCGCCGCGCCGCCAGGCCTCCAGGGCGCGGTGGGCGATGTCGCGGCCGACGAGGTCGGGGTTGTCACTGCTGTCGATCTCGACCATCAGCCTCAGCTCGCCGGGGCGCATCTCCCGGGCGAGCGCCGCGAGCAGCGTCTCCACCCCGGTGCGGAGGGGTTCGTCCCAGACCGCCCGACGGCACCAAGCGAGCAGCCACGTGCACGAACGCTGGAAGAGGGCCTCGTCATTGAGGCAGTGCCGGACGAAGGCGATCACCGGCTCACTGAACTCGCCTTGCACGGGAAGCTGTTGCTGAAACCACGACGGGTCTCGAAGCAGATCGAGGAAGGCCGTGTACGCGAGCGCGGCGTCATTCTTCGACTGGTCCGCCCACTCCATGAGCTTGCGGAAAACGGCCGCCTGGTTCCCTCCCCCGAAGAGGCTCCCCAGTGCCCAGCGAACGTTCACGGCAACGGTACGCTCGGCCTCCTCTTCCCCTCGATAGCAGCGCCGGAGCAGTGAGAGCGCGAATTCCGGTCGGGCCGCTCCGAAGTCTCCTCCACAGGCAGCGGCCGTGGTCGACCGGAGCTGCCAGCCGCCGTTGAAGCTCCAGCGGTCGAGGCGGTGCTTCACCTCGCTGACGAGAATCGGGTCCTGGGCCGCGATCCCCAACGCGTAGGCGGCGATGCTCTGGCTCTGCGTGTGCTCGGACCTGGCCAACCTGCGAATGTGAAGCAGTGCCTGACGGCCGCCGCTCCACCCCGTGGCGAGCCCC
>NZ_JBSFJC010000393.1:0-2008 GCF_053597855.1 Kitasatospora sp. NPDC001225 | reverse complement strand
GTGGCGTCCCACACGTACCTCTCGCCGACGCGTTCGGCGGCGAAGGCGTCCAGGGCGGGGTGGATGACGCGGCGGGCGGGGCGCTGCTGGCCCTGGCGGGCGGGAGCCGGATCCGCCGGGCCTGGCGGTGGTGAGCGCCGGTCCGGGGCGCGGGGCCTCCCACCGGTGTTGATCAGCGTCGGAGGGAGCGGGTCGAACAACGGGCGGCCGGTCGGCGGGGTGTTCCCGGTGCCGATCACGGTCCTTGCGTCGCCGTCGGTCGTCCGGGTAGCTTGACGATCGATCCCGGCCCTTCGTAGCGGCGAACTCGGTTGCCCCGCCGGTGATTTCCCGTACGCCGCGGCCGGCCGGAGCCGGTTCGGCGCATCCGTCCGCACGGTTCCAGGCCGTCGCCTCCGCCGTCGTCTCCGTGTTTCCCCCAAACCCGTGTCAAGGGAGAGTCATGTCCGATTCGGCCCGTCCGGTCCAGAGCTGGGACGAGTTCACCACACTGCGGGAGATCGTGGTCGGGACCGCCGTCGGCGCCCGGCTGCCCGAGCAGACCGAGCCGTCCTCCTGGCTGTCCTGCTTCCCGAAGACCAACGCCGCAGACCTCGCCTCGATCGAGGCCGGCCCCTACTCGCGGCAGGTCGTGGAGGAGACCGAGGAGGACCTGGACGACCTGGTGGCCACCCTGCGCGGCCTCGGCGTCACCGTCCACCGGCCCGATCCGGTCGACCACGCGGCCGAGTTCGCCTCCCCGCTCTGGAACGCCGACGGCGGCTTCCACTCCTACTGTCCGCGGGACCTGACCCTGGTCGTCGGCGAGACGCTGATCGAGGTGGCGAGCCCGATGCGGCAGCGCTACTTCGAGGCCTTCGGCCTGCGCGGACTCTTCCAGGACTACCTGCGCCGCGGCGCGCGCTGGCTGGCCGCCCCCCGGCCGCAACTGGGCGACGAACTCTTCGAGTTCGACGAGGCGGGCCTCCCACTGCTGGGCGAGGCCGAGCCGGTCTTCGACGCCGCGAACGTGCTGCGGCTCGGCCGGGACGTGTTCTACCAGGTCTCCCGCAGCGGCAACGAACTCGGCCTGCGGTGGCTGGAGTCCACCCTCGGCCTGCTCGGCGACGGCGGCCTGCGGCTGCACCCGCTGCGCGACATCTACGGCTACACCCACATCGACAGCACCATCGCGCTGCTGCGCCCGGGCCTGGTGCTGCTCAACCCCGAGCGGATCAGCCCGGAGACCGTCCCGGAGCCGCTGAAGGGCTGGGACGTCCTGTGGTGCCCGCCGGCCGAGCCCACCGGCGACGCGCCCGAGCACGCGCTCAGCGAGAGCTGGATCAGCATGAACCTGCTGATGGTCTCCCCGGACACGGCGATCGTCGAGTCCGAGCAGGAGGGCCTGATCAAGCTGCTGGAGCACGCCGGGATCACCGTCCTGCCGCACCGGCTGCGGCACTCCCGGGTGCTCGGCGGCGGCTTCCACTGCGTCACCCTGGACACCCGGCGCGACGGCGGACTGGAGGACTACCTGTCCTGACCCGCCGCCGCTCAGGGCTTGCGGGCCAGCGCGCGGATGATGCAGCCGCTCCCACACCGACAGGTCGCCCTCGTCCGCCGGCACCCCGCCGGTGCCGGCGGGCTCCGGCCGCCACAGCGGGCAGGGCACCAGCCCCGGTTCGAGCAGGTCGAGGCCGTCGAGCAGGCCGAGGATCTCCTCGTCGGTGCGCCAGCGGCCGCGACCGAAGCTCTCCCGCAGTTTCCGTTCGGCGCGCCGGCGCTCCTCGGTCCCGCCGGAGCTCCTGCCGGAGTCCCCGACGGATTCTCCGCCGGAGCTCCCGACGGAGCGGAAGTGGGAGACGTAGACCAGGCTGCCCGAGGGCACCCGGTCCACCCACCAGCGCACCAGGTCGGCGGGCCGCTCGGCGTCGTCCGCCTGGGCCGCACGGACGGCACCATCGACTTCTGGTTCGACGGCGTGAAGCAGACGTTCACCACGGGCTCGGGCACGTTCAAGGGCACCACC
>NZ_JBSFJC010000392.1:0-2009 GCF_053597855.1 Kitasatospora sp. NPDC001225 | reverse complement strand
GGGGGGCGGTCCCCCCCCCGCCGCCGGCACACTACTGCCCCGGGCTCAGCGCAGGCCGGCGAAGAGGTCGTTCTCCGGGAGGGCCGCGCCGGTGGTGTCCCTGACCCGGACGAAGGTCTCCACGCCCATCAGCTCGGTGAACCGCTCCTTGCCCATCCGCAGGAAGAAGATGTTGTCCCCCTGGCTGGCGTGCGCGGCCAGGGCGTCGAACTTCCGGCCGCCGAAGGCGGTGGTGTCCACCCAGGTGCTGATCTCCTCGTCCGGCAGGCCGATCTCGGGCAGCTCGGCAGCCTCCACCGGCTCCACCGGCTCCGACCGCTCCCCGTCGGGGCCGGACTCCCGCATGACCTCCCCGAACCGCCGCACCGCCGAGTGCGGCACCGTCGTCCAGTAGACCTTCGGCGACAGGTCGACCAGTTCCAGCGCCGCCACCGTGATGCGGTGGGCCTGGATGTGGTCGGGGTGGCCGTAGAACCCGTTCTCGTCGTAGGTGACGACCACGTCGGGCCGGTAGTGCCGCATCAGTTCGGCGAGCCGGGCGGCGCCGTCCGCCACCGGCGTGTTCCAGAACGAGCCGGGCGCGTCGTTGCTCTCCCAGCCCATCATCCCGGAGTCGGCGTACTCCAGCAGCTCCAGGTGCCCGACCTCCAACACCTCGCAGCTGGCCTCCAGTTCCTTCCTGCGCATCGCGGCGACGGCCGCCGGGTCGTGCCCGTCCTCGCCGGGCTTGACCCCTCCCGGGCCGTCGCCGCACCTGCCGTCCGTACACGTCACGAGCACCGTACGGATGCCCTCCGCCGCGTACCGGGCCAGCACACCCCCGGTCCCGCTCGCCTCGTCGTCGGGGTGGGCGTGCACTGCCATCAGCGTCAAAGGCCGGTCAGCCATGAAAATCCATCCTCCGGTGTGAAAAATACTCGCCCCAGTCTGCGTCACGGAGACCGGCGGCCGCTCCCGATATCCCGCCCGGGGCGCCGGCCCGGCCCGGCCGCCGGGGTGACGGGCAGGCCCCGGCACCCGACCAGGGCGGCGGACCCGTCCGTCCCAACTGCGCGGTGTGGTGGCGATGTTCCCGGGCGGAACTCCGCCGTCCGGCACTGCCGGCCGACCGACACCGGATCGAGACCGACCGTTTCGCGCGTACCGGGCCCACCGCCGCCGCCGGTTCCCTACGCTGTGGCCGATTCACTCCGTCCGGCCGCCACGGCACGGGACTTCGAGGGGGAGCCATGGAACTCGACGCCTTCATGGAGCTGGCCGGCCCGCCGATCGGCGCCGCGCTCGCCGCGTACGGCGACTCGGTGCTGACCCGGGCCGAGGACGCGGCCGCGAGCGCCACCGTGGGCCTCGGCACCCGCATCCTCCAGCGGGTGTGGCGCCGGCGCGACGAGCGGCAGCGCGAGGCGCTGGAGTCGGACGTCGCCGAGGCGGTGCAGGACGACGCGAACCCGGACGCCCAGGCGGCGCTGCGGCAGGCCGTTCGGCGCACGCTGCGCCAGGATCCCGAACTGCTGGCGGAGCTGGCCGCCGCGCTGCCGCGGCCGGAGCCGTCCTCGGTCACCGTCGTGGTGTCGGGCCAGGGCTCCATCGTCAACACCGGTACCAACGAGGGGACGATGAGCACCAGGACGGCCGTCCACGGGGACGGCGCCCGGTGACGTCGTCCGTCCACCACTTCCACGGCGCCGGGCAGATCTCCAACGTCAACAGCAGCAACGACGGTGTGATGGTCACCCAGACCACCACCGTCGTGCTGCCCGCCGAGGCGCTGCGCTCGGCGGCCGACACCCCGGCCGACGGGCTGGTCCACCTGCTCCAGCCGAACGCCCGCTTCACCGGCCGGCAACGGGAACTGGCCGCGCTGCGCGAGGCGTTGACCGCCGAACGGCCCGGGCCCGGTGCGGCGGCGGTGGTCGTGCACGGCTTGGGCGGGGTCGGCAAGAGCACCCTGGCGCTCCAGTACGCCCAGAGCTTCCGCACGGCGTACGACCTGGTCTGGTGGATCGACG
>NZ_JBSFJC010000391.1:0-2011 GCF_053597855.1 Kitasatospora sp. NPDC001225 | reverse complement strand
CCAGGCACCCCAACGCCCTCGCACGCACCGGAGTTGGGCCCGCGGGGCACACCCGGGCGGCTTCCGCCGGAGGACGCCGTGACAGCCTTCCTCACGGACTCGTTCACCCTGGTGCCCGCAGGATCGGAAACCGACCACCTGGATATCGACGCCACCCTCGCCCGGCTGCGCGCCGCCGGCTGACCGCACGAAGTGCGCCGGCCGGGCGCCCGGCGCCGCACGGGTGCCCATGGCCGTCCGGCATCAGGGCGAGGGCGTGGTACACGCCGGCCGCGATGGCGAGGACGACCTCCAGGCCTGTCACTTGGCGCGGCACCGAGCTGGTGGCCCGGTTGCCGGTGCCGAGCTGGCCGTTGATGCCGCGCCCCCACGCGAAGACCTGGCCGTTCTCCAGCAGGGCGAGGCTGAAGTCCGCGCCGCCCGCGTCAAGCCGCACACCCCCGACGACGCCGAAGTGTGGGCCGGCGCCACCCTCGCCCTCCACGCCCGGAGCATCGGCAGCAGCCGGGATGCACAACGCCTGCACGCCCGACTGCTCGCGCTGCCGCAGCAGTGACCGACACCCACCTTCCCCCGCCCCCACCACGGCCACGTCCCGCTTCCCTGCCCGTGGCCCGGACGGGGTTGGCCGGGTCGGCTGGGGTCAGGCCTGGGCGGGGTGGGTGAGGGTGTGCCAGGCGTGGTAGCCGCCGAGGAGGTCGGAGACGTCGGGGTGGCCGTGGTGGCGCAGCAGGCTGGCGGCGATGGAGGAGCGGTGGCCGCTGGCGCAGTGGATGACGAGGGGGTGGTCGGTGGGGATCTCGTCGAGGCGGGTGGGGAGTTCGGTCAGGGGGATGTGGAGGGATCCTTCGATGGTGCCGGTTTCGCGTTCGCCGCAGGTGCGGACGTCGAGGACGGTGGGGGGCTGTTCGGTGGTGAGGGTGGTGCGGAGTTGGTCGGCGGTGAGGCGGCTGGCGGGGGTGAGGTGGTCGGCGAGGGCGGGCAGGGCGTTGTCGGGGTTGCGCAGGTAGCCGGCGATGTGGTCGAAGCCGATGCGGGCGAGGCGGGTGACGACCTCGCCTTCGCGGTCCTGCGGGGCGATGATCGCGATGGTGCTGTCGGGGGTGAGGACGGTGCCGGCCTGTTCGGCGAAGCGGCCGTCGAGGGGGACGTTGACGGCGCCGCGCAGGTGTCCGGCGCCGAAGTCCTGGGGGCTGCGGGCGTCGAGGACGACGGCGCCCGCGGTTCGGGCCTCCTTGAAGCCTTCGGGGCACAGGGGGCGGGTGGCGTTCGTGCGGTCGAGCAGCGGGCGGTGCTGCCGGTTGAGGGCGGCGTCGTGGCCGAAGTAGGCGGGGGCCGCGGACTGGCCGGCGGTGACGATGCGGACGAAGGTGTCCTGGTCCATGGGCTGGCAGGCGTAGTTGGTCAGTCGCTGCGCGCCGATGGTGGACTGGCGGTCGGTGGAGAGGTTCTTGCCGCAGGCCGAGCCGGCGCCGTGGGCGGGGAAGACGAGGGTCTCGTCGGGCAGGCCATCAGCTTGTGGTGCACGCTGTCGTAGAGCATCGCGCCGAGTTCGGCGGCGGTGACGCCGACCGAGGCGAGCAGGTCGGGGCGGCCGACGTCGCCGATGAACAGCGCGTCGCCGGTGAGCACGCCGTACGGGACGGTGTCGTCGGGCTGCTCGAAGACCAGGATGCTGATCGACTCGGGCGTGTGCCCGGGGGTCTCCATGATCTGCAGGGTGACGTCGCCGAGTTCGATCCGCTCGCCGTCGGTGAGGTGGCGGATGGGGTAGTCGGTCTCCGCGCGGCGGCCGTACCCGATCCAGGCGCCGGTGCGGTCGGCCAGTTCGAGGTGGCCGGCCAGGAAGTCGGCGTGGAAGTGGGTGTTGATGACGCCGACGACGGTCAGGCCGCGTGCCGTGGCGTCGGCGAGGTACTCGTCGACATCCCGGCGGGGGTCGACGATCACGGCCTGGCCGGTGCGCTCGTCGGCGATCAGGTACGAGGCCTGGGAGAGGCAGTCGAGGTAG
>NZ_JBSFJC010000390.1:0-2032 GCF_053597855.1 Kitasatospora sp. NPDC001225 | reverse complement strand
CCGCCCGCCAACTGCCCGCTGAGGAGCCGACCGTACCGATCGGCACCGCGATCGGCGAGGTGCTGCTGACCGTGGTGGACGGCGCCGGCCAGGGCGAGCGGGGCGATGGTGGACAGCACCGCGACCACCGTGTCGCCCAGCCGCAGCCCACCGGCTGCGGAGTGGAGATCGTTGAGCCGGACGGCGTGCAGGGCGTTGGCCCACAGGCTCGTCCCGGTGGCCGCGCCGAAGAGCGTCCAGACGTAGGCGCGGGCGCGCAGTGGTGCGGTGCGCAGGACGAGCAGGGCGCGGACGCCGTAGGCGATGAAGCCGTCGACGATGATCGGGAAGAGGTAGGTGAGGAGGCCCCTCACGTGGATGGCGATGGCCATCTGCTGCAGCGCGTCGTAGGAGAGCGCGCAGCCGGCGGCGCCAAGGGCGATGACGACGGCTCGGTCCCAGCCGGTGACGTGGGCCGCGGTCGGGGTGGTCGCGGTGGTGGTGCTCACGCAGCCGTCCCGAAGGCGTCGCGGACCAGTTGCTCGGTGCCGACGGCGCCGGTGACCGCCGAGGCCGTGCGGGCGGCCTCTTCGGCGATCTGCCGGTGGCGGATCACGCGGCGGGTTTCGCGGTAGAGCTTGAGGGCGTGCTCCGGGCTGATCTTGAGGAGCCAGGCGAGGCGTTCGACGGGTACGTCCTGGCGGTAGCCCGCGAGGACGACGGCGCGGCGCTCCGCCTTGGTGAGGTGGATGTCGCGTCCGGCGATGGTGTCGTTGACGCGGCTGTGGTCAAGGCGGTCGTTGATCTTGGCGTGCAGGGGCTCGCGTTCCTCCTCGGTGAGGCCGCCGCGGATGCCGTGGGTGTCGCCGGTTTCGAGGGCGGCGTCCAGGCAGGCCCGGGCGACGGGGCACTGGGCGCACAGGGCCTTGGCGGTGGCGATCCTGTCGGCGTCCTCCGGCCCAGGGAAGAAGGTCTCCGGGTCGACGGGGTTGTACTCGGTCGGGGTGCAGACGGCCTGGTCCTGCCAGGTGTGGTCGCCGAGGGCGCGGTGGCGGGCGGGACGGCTCGTGGTGGTCATGCGGGGTTGCTCCGATCGCTCTCCGCGCGAGGTCGGCGTCGGCGGGGAGGTGCGCTGGGTCGGTGAAGGTCGGGTGGCTCGCCGTGGGGCGGCCGGGCGCGGCGGCAGCTCAGGCGGCGCGCTGGAGGCGTCTGTGGTCGACCGGCTCGAAGGCGACCCGGGTGGTCATCTGGGCGAGCCGGGAGGTGACGCGGTCACCGAGGCAGGTGCGGAGGTCCTTGATCGGCAGGTTGGTGGTGATCAGGGTCGGGAGCAGGTTGTTGTAGCGGCGGTTGCTCAGCCGGTAGGTCTGCTCCTCGACGAACTCCGAGCCCTTGGCGGCACCCAGGTCGTCAAGGATCAGCAGCGGCACCCGGCTGTAGGCCGCGAGCGTCCGCTCGGAGTCGGTTCCAGTGCTGGGGCGGAGTTCGGCGTAGAGGTCAGCGGCGGTGGTGGCGCGCCAGCGCACACCGATGCCGGCCTCAACCAGGCGGCGTACGGCGCCGTACGCCTCGTGGGTCTTTCCCGCGCCGACGACTCCGGCCATCAGCAGGCTGGGGCCGGTGGTGACCTGGCGGCGGGCGCCGAGGCTGGGGGCGACGGCCTGGGCGGCGACCTGCCGTACCCAGGCGAGGACCTGCGGGTTCGTGGCAACCGCGTCGCGGTAGCGCGGCGGCAGCCCTGCGGACAGGGCCTCCTCCGGCGAGTACGGCTCGTCCGGGAGGGCGTCGACCGCCTGCTGGTCGATGCCCCGGGCGGCGAGGATGCGGGCCATCCGGTCGAGCACCGAGGGGGCGTCGGCGAGGGTCTGCGGGTCGCGGCGGGTGCGCATCACAGCTCCTCGGCGTAGGCGGTGACGGCGTCGACCGGGTTGGTCCACGCCTGATGGGCGGGCACGTTAGGTCGGATTCCCGGCCGGGCCAAACCGGCGCCGGCGCGCTCGACCTCTTCCACAACGTCGAGGCCAACGGTCAGCCGATCATCGTCTGGCCGGCC
>NZ_JBSFJC010000389.1:0-2049 GCF_053597855.1 Kitasatospora sp. NPDC001225 | reverse complement strand
GTACTCACCGACCTGCGGGGTGCCCTCGTCGGGCTTGGGCTCGCGGGCGCGGGCCTAAGCGTTCTGGCACCGCCCAACTCGATGTCGGGCCGGGCTCGGTGGCCGACACCAAGGTCGACTACAACCTGGTCGACGACGGGGGCGACGGCGGCTACCTCTGGGCCGGAACGGCCTACCGGCTGCCCGCACTGCAGGCCGCCACCGGCCAGGGCGCCCATGACCTCGCCGACACCGGCGGCAACCTCCGCGGTTCCGTGCCGACGCTGCCGAGCGAGGGCTCCGCAGCGATCGACTCCGGCGATCCGTCCGCACCCGGACTGCCCGATACCGACCTGGCCGGTCGGGCGGTGATCGACGACCCGACGGTGCCGAATGCTCCGGGGGGAGGCCACCGGGACCGCGGAGCGTACGAACGGTACGGTCTGGAGACGGTGCGCGTCGAAGCGGACCTGCGCCAGGGCGCCTACCCGCTGACGGTCAAGGCCACGGCCGACGCCCGCAACGACTGGCCGTCCGACCTGACCTACACCTTCGACTTCGGTGACGGTAGCGCCCCGGTGACCAGCGCGGAGAAGACCGTCCCGCACACCTACACCACCAAGGGCGATTACCAGATCACGACCACCGTCACCGACGGGTTCGGCCAGCGGCTCACCAGTCTCGGAGACGAGTACGGGGCCTACGGGGCCAAGGTGAGGGTGAGCGACCCCGGCCCGGCGAAGGCCGTGCTGGAGGCCACGAACCCGTCCGGGGACTTCCAGTACTACGTCAGCGCCTTGAAGAGCACCGGCCCCTGGCGGATCGCCTCCTACGTGTACGACTTCGGCGACGGCTCGCCGGTCGAGGCGTCGGCCGAGGACTACGCGGGCCACATGTACACCGCGCCCGGCACCTACACCGTCTCGGTCACCGTGACCGACACCGCCGGGCAGACCGACCGGGCCACCACCACGGTCAGCCCGGGCTTCGCCCCGGCGGGCTTCGTCCCGGTGGCTCCGAAGCGGATCTACGACACCCGGGACCCGGTGAACTTCCCCGGCCCCGGCCGTACCGGCGGGATTGGGCCGGGCCAGCACCGGACGATCGCGGCCGGCCTCCCGCAGGGCGCGACCGCGGCGGTCGTGAACATCACCGCCACCGGGGCCACCACGACCACTCACCTGGACACCTCCACCATCGGCGGCTCCCCGTCGGGGACCTCCAGTCTGAACGTCGCCCCGGGCGAGACCGTCGCCAACCTGGTCACCGTGCCGGTCACGGCGACGGGCTACGACAATTTCGGACTCACCAACCACGCCGGCTTCGTCGACGTGGTGGTCGACCTCATGGGCTACTACCTGCCGCAGGCCCAGGACGGCTACGCTCCGCTGCCGCCCACCCGGCTCGCCGACACCCGGCAGTCCGGCACCAAGCCGGGGCCCGGTGCCACGCTGCCGCTGAAGGTCGCCGGCACCGCGGGCGTCCCGTCCGGGGCCACGGCCGTCGCCCTCAACCTGACCGCCACCGAGCCCACCGCGGACGGCTACCTGGCGGCCCGGCCCGGCGGCCAGAGCGGCCGCCCGTCCACGTCCAGCCTGAACTTCCGGCCCGGGCAGACGGTGGCGAACCAGGTGATCGTGCCGCTGGGCGCGGACGGCACGGTGGACGTCTACAACAACGACGGCTCCACCCACGTGATCGCCGATGTCGTCGGCTACTACGGCGGCGGTGCCACGGGCCGGTACAGCCCCGTCATCCCGGTCCGGCTCCAGGACACCCGGACCGCACCGCTGACGGCCCTCGGCCCCGGCGGCGAGACCGCCGTCCGGATCGGCGGGAACGGCCCGGTGCCGGCGAAGGCCGTGGCCGCGGTGGTCAACCTGACCGCGACCGGGACGCTCTCCGACGGGCACGTCATCGCCTACCCGGACCTCGCCCCGGCGCCCGGCACCAGCAACCTCAACTTCCGCGCCGGACAGACCGTGGCCAACCACGCCCAGGTCCCGCTCGGAACGAACGGCGGGATCCGGCTGCGGAACAACTCGGCCGGCGCCGACCTGGTGACCGACC
>NZ_JBSFJC010000388.1:0-2064 GCF_053597855.1 Kitasatospora sp. NPDC001225 | reverse complement strand
GGGGCAGGGCGACGCCCAGCAGCCAGCGGCCGACGTCCCGGATGTCCGATGGCGTAGATTTCGTTGCGTCACTCAGAGCAGTGCGGGTGTTGTCCGCAGGGAGGGGAGCCCGGTCCACGGACAGGCGTCCCGCGTGCGGCCGTCGGCACCACCACCGATCCTCGCCCCCTGGGAGGACCGGTCCGAACGAGAACGAGGGAGCGCCACCATGTCCGTCCTGACCGACCGACTGCCCACCCTGAACATGGGCATCGACACCGAGCCGTCCGGCCCGCTCGCCACCCGACCGTTCGGGCTCGACGCCGTCACCAACCCCGTGACCGTCATGCCGCTGCCCCACGTCACCGTCGACCCGCACACGCAGCTGTCCCTGATCGACGGTCGCGTGGCCCTGGACATGCCGACCATGGAAGGGTCGGGGTGCCAGACCGAAAGCGACGGCCAGACCGTGATCAGCGTCGACTTCGACCAGAACGACGACTGATGACCCACGGCACCGGGAGCACGCGGGGCGTCCCGCCCCGCGTGCTCGTCATCACCCACGATCTCGACCCCACCGCCGACTACGTCCTGCGTGAGCTCAACGCCCGAGGCGTTCCGTTCTGGCGCACCGATGTGGCGGACTTCCCGCAGCGCATCACCATGCGTGCCGAGCTGCGGCCCGACGGCGCGTGGGGCGGCGCCGTCGTCGGGCCCCTGCGAGGGATCGACCTGTCCGAGCTCACCTCCGTGTGGTGGCGCAAGCCCACCACGTTCCGGTTTCCCGACAGCATGTCCGGCCCGGAACAGCGGTTCGCCGCAGGGCAGGCGAAGCGCGGGTTCGCCGGCGTCCTCGGCTCCCTGCCGCAGGTGCTGTGGGTCAACCGTCCCGAGCGCAACGCCGACTGCACGAAGCCCGCACAGCTCACCGCCGCCGCGGAGTCCGGCCTGCAGGTCCCGGCCACCCTGGTGACCAACGACCCCGCCGCGGTGCGGGACTTCGCTGACCGGTGCCGGGGCCGGATCGTCACGAAGGTGCTCGGCGGGATCGTCCACACCGAGAACGGGCAGCGCGGGCAGATCTACACCACCCGCGTTCCCGCCGACCGGTGGGACGACCCGCGGGTGGCCCTCACCGCGCACCTGTACCAGCAGGAGATCACCGACAAGGCCTACGAAGTCCGCGTGACCTGCGTGGCCGGCCGACTGTTCCCCGTCAGGATCGACGCCCCGGACGGCCCCGGGCGGCTCGACTGGCGCACCGACTCCAAGCGCCTCGCATACTCCCCGATCTGCCTCCCCGCGCCCATCCGGACGGGCATCCTGGACATGCTGTGGCGCCTCGGACTCGTCTATGCCGCCGTCGACCTGATCGTGGACCAGGTCGGAACGCACTGGCTGGTCGACGTGAATCCGGGTGGGCAGTGGGCGTGGATCGACTGCACCCGTGATGCCATCACCACCGCCTTGGCCGACCTGCTCCAGAAGGGCACTCTGTGACCACCACCACCGCCGAGCCGACTGCCGACGCCCTGCGTGCCGCACTGGTCGACGCGCTCACCGCCGACGGCTCCCTGGCCGACCCCGCGTGGCAGCGCGCGTTCCGCGACGTCCCCCGCCACTTGTTCGTGCCGTACTTCTACCGGCAGGGCCCCGACGGCCGGCAGCAGCGGATTGCCGGCGACGACCCTGACCACGCCGCCGCGTGGTTGCGGGCCGTCTACGCGAACCGGCCCCTCGTCACCCACCTGATCGGCGGGAACGCCGCGTCGTCGTCCACACAGCCGTCGCTGATGGCCGCGATGCTGCAGGCGCTCGGCGACGATGTCGACGGCCCGGTGAAGGAGATCGGCACCGGCACCGGCTATAACGCCGCACTGCTCGCCCACCGGTACGGCTCCGAGCGGGTTGTGACCGTCGACGTCGACCCGGACGTGACGGCCGAGGCCCGGCGTCGGCTCGACGCGACGCCCTATCGGCCGACCGTGGTCACCGCCGACGGGGCCACCCTCACCGATAAGGGTGGCCCGTTCGGCGCGATCATCGCCACCTGCGGGCTCGACCACGTCCCGACGACGTGGCTGC
>NZ_JBSFJC010000387.1:0-2089 GCF_053597855.1 Kitasatospora sp. NPDC001225 | reverse complement strand
GCCGGGCGTCGGCGGCGAGCTGGACCTGGACGCGGCGCCAGGCGTCGGCGAAGAACGCCCGGTCGCAGTCCTCCAGGAGGCGCCGGATCCAGGCGCGGGTGCCGGTGGGGTCGGCGAGCGTCCGTTCGACGAAGGCCGCCTGGCGCGGGCCGCGCGCGGCGGCGAGGTCGAGCGCGCGGCGCCGCGACCGGCCGTCGGTCAGCGGCGAGGGCATGCCCTGCGAGTAGCGGCTGCTGTTGCAGGAGATCTCCAGGGCCGAGCCGACGAAGGTCTCGTCGTCCAGCTGGTCGAGGTCGTCCAGTTCCTCGGCGAGCGTCTCCCGGGGCCGGGGCGGCATCAGGAAGTCGGAGCGGGTCGAGCGCCACATGAAGTCGGCCTCGACGAGCCGGTCGGCGAGCTCCGGTTCGAGCGTGGCGGAGGTCGCCGTCGTCCACGCGTGCAGGCGTGGGTGGTGAGCGGGCTCGGCCAGCGCGTGCAGGGCGTTGCCGAGTTCGGCCAGCGGCGAGGGGCAGAAGATGATCCGCTCGTGCGGCAGTCCGGTGATGTCTATGGTCACGCTCACCCCACCATGGTGCCGGATCGGGCGGCGGCGCCGTCCCGTCGTTTGACCAGTACCGTCAATCGACGGGACGGGAGGGGCGCGCCGGGCGCAGGGTGAGGACATGAACGCACTGCAGCAGCACCTCCTCGACAGCCACCGGGCCGCCCAGCGCGGCGAACCGGCCCCGCCCCTGCCCGGCACCCACGACCTCGCCGTCCTGCGGGCGGTCGCCGGCCGCATCCGCGCGGCCCTCGGACTCCGGCGGTCCTAGCGAGACGGACGCGCGGTGCTACGAACACCTCGGCTTGCCGATGCCTTGGACACGGGTCCGAGGTCGAATCCGCCCGTCATCACAGGATGGCGGGCGGATCCGTATCACCCCTGCGCTTTTCGTACGCAGGCGCGCGGTGTCACCGCGCGACGAAGCCGAGGGGTACCGAATTGCTGGTGTTCGACGAATTGACCTGATCCTTCGTCTTGGCGTCCGAGAGGGCGATCGTCCCCTCACTCGTATCCAGACCGTCGGGGCATACCGAGTCGGCCGCCCTGCCGACGTCCACCCCGGTCGCGGGCACGGTCAGGCTGTGCTTGCTGTCTTCGTCCGTGAACACCGCCCAGCGCGCCAGGCCGAGGTCACTGCCCTCCAGATGAACCGGTCCGCCCGCCTCGACCTGGGGCGGGTAAACGGAGGTAATGTGCATGCCCATCCTGTCTCGCCTCCTCTTCTCTCACGCGTGCCGTCGGTCGGAATTAGCCCCGGTGGAGCAAGACCTGAATCCAATCTAAAAGCCCACCGGCGGCTGGGCAACCCCATTCGGTCGGGAAACACAGTTTCATGGAGATACATCAACAACATCACCACCAAGATGATTCGCTGACGAATCATTGATAAAATGCCCCTGTCGGGACGTGGGCGCAGCACTCCCCTTTGCGCACGGCCCGGGAGAAACCCGATCCGGCGGGACACGCGATGCCGCTACGGATTCTCGAAGACGATGTCCAGACTATTGCTCGTGTTGCCCGGCGCGATCTCGTTCTGCGTATCGGCAGTGGAGAGCCAGACCTTTCCGCACCCGTTGGCCAGCCCCGGCGGGCGCTTCGACGTCGCCAGGTAGCCGACATCGCTACCCTTGGCATCCGTGATGACCGTCCTGCCGTCTTCGTCCGCGAACACCGCCCAGCGCACCAGGCCGAGATTGCTGCCCTCGAAAGTGACCGGCCCCCGTTCCTCCACGTCAGGGGGGTCGACCCTGTCGATGCGGGGAACGAGTCGCTTGACGTGAACGGTCACGTCTCCGGACCCGTAGGTCTCCGGTGGGCAGTCCGGCGGGCTCGTGACGGCCAGCCGAACCTTGGGATCGCCGGAGGAGAGCCCGCTGCCGACGCGGACGGCGACATCGAGGTCGATCCGGTCCCCGCTGTCGTAGACGTCGAGATGGGCGCCCGCGCACCTCAGGGTGACCATCCGGGCGTGGCCGCGGGCGGCGTCGATCAGCTTGCGCACCAGCGCCGGGTCGGGGTCGCGCAGCAGGTCGGGCCGGTGGGCGC
>NZ_JBSFJC010000386.1:0-2091 GCF_053597855.1 Kitasatospora sp. NPDC001225 | reverse complement strand
CACGCGGGCGCGTTCGAGGAACTCAAGTGCTTCATCGAGGCAACCCATGGCCCTCAGCCGCTCGCCGAGGTTGAGCAGCGCGATCGTCTCACCCAGCCGCTGACGAGGGGGTAGAAGGGCACCCCGGTGGTGAAGTCCGCACGCCAGGAGGGGTTCCGCAGGTTGCCTGCGAGCATGCTCCAGGCCGGTGGGGTCCGGCCGGCGGCTTCGGTGTCGGGGGGTTGGTGGCCGACGCGGTGCCGGTAGACGGCGGTCAGGTCGGGTGCGACCTGGTCGTGGAAGCCCGGGGGGCTCTGGTCAGGCCGCCAGCCGCGGTCGGTGAGGACGGAGGCGGGGGTGCGGGGAAGGTGGTGAGGGCCGCCGCGCAGGTAGTCACGGTGGGCGCTGCGCAGGCCGTGGACGAGCACGGTCGTGAAGGCGGCGGTGATCTCGGCGGGCGTGCCGGGAGCGAACGACGCGCGCCACAGCGGGGCGGAGCCGGGTGAGGGGTAGCCGTGGACGGTCCAGGCGCAAGGGTGGTCGGCAGACGGTGCGCCGGTGATGACGGCGGTTCGGCAGGGGCTGGTAAAGCGGATTGCGCCGTCGAGTGTGCGGGTTCGGGACCAGCCAGGGGCGGCGTCGAGCGCGTCGGTGATGAGCCGTTGGTCACCGGGGCCGGCGAGACGAAGCGGGTGGACGAGCAAGAGGGAGGCGGAGAGCACTGGGAGGGTCCTGAACGTGGTGGGGAGCGGGCCCGCGCGCCGCCGGCGGCGGGGACGGGTGCGGCGGTGTGCGGACGCGGGGAGCTGGAGAGGGGGAGAGGTTCTGGGCCGGCTGTTCACGGCGGTCACCGCCCGCGGGAGGGGTGGGAGGCCGCCGTCACCGCTGCGGGGACGCGCGGCTGCGGGGCCGGGGCATGGCTGAAGAGACTGGCGGGGGCGGGGCTTCGCCGCAGCGCCGCCGCGGTCCGCACGGTGTCCGCTCCGGTGACTAGGGTTCGGGTGGCGGCCGGCACCCGCCCGGCCGGGGCGGCCGAGTGCCGGTTGTCCCACTGCTGCACGGCGGCGTACACGGGGGCGAGGGCGCGCCCGGCGTCGGTCAGGATGTAGGGGGCGCCGTGCCGGGAGCCGGTGCGGGCGACCAGGCCGTCGGCCTGCATGCGGTTGAGCCGGGTGGCGATGAGCTGCTCGGAGACCCCGATGCGCTCCCCGAGTTGGACCACCCGCATGCTCCCGTGTTCCGAGAGCAGCCGGACCACCTCGGTGGTGTCCACCAGGTGCAGGCGGCGCAGGGCGTCCTCGATCCGGTCGGCCCGGCCCTGAGGTGCGTGGTCATGGTGTTCGGAGGACCACTGGGTGACCGCGCGGTAGAGCGGGCCGAGCGTCCGCGCGCCGGCGCTGAGCCTGTACGGCGCCCAGCGGTCGAAGGTGGCGTCGCGGTCCACCAGCCCGGCGTCCGCCATGGCGGAGAGGCGCCGGCTGACGTACGGCTGGTTGACGGCAGGATGGTGGTGGGCGATGTCGCGCACGCGCATCTCCGGGCCGTACTTGGCGATCGTGTGGACGAAGTGCGTGGTCCACTTCGGGGCCAGCTGGCGCAGGACGCTCTCCACGCGTGCCGCGTCGGAGGTGGTCATGGTGGTGGTCGACTGGGCGGGCATGGTCGGGGGACTCCTGGTCAGCGCGTGCGGGCGGAGGACGAGGTCCTCGCCGGGGAAGCGGCAAGCGGTGCGGGGGTGGCGGGATTGGCAGCGGTGGGGGCCACGCCGCGATAGAGGGCGGCGGCCTCGCCCTGGCGGGCGGCGTGGGCGGCTTCCGGCGCCTTCCGGTCCGCCGGGGGCGAGAGCATGTGCCCCACCTGGGCGGCGTCCGTTGCGGTACAGGCCTCGATCAGGCCGGCGGCGACCAGCGGCTCGACGGTCTCGGCCTCGACCGGCGCCCCAAGGCCGTTGCCGTGGATGACCTCCTTGCCGCCGAGCACGTTCTCGCGCATCCACAGATCCCCGAGCTGCACGTCGCGCAACGCCCTGCGTGCGGTGTCGTAGCCCTCGACCCGGCCCAGCTGACCACCGTCCTTCGGCTCCAGGAACGCCTCGACCACCATCTCGCTGCG
>NZ_JBSFJC010000385.1:0-2095 GCF_053597855.1 Kitasatospora sp. NPDC001225 | reverse complement strand
GCCTCGACCAGGGCGGGCAGGGTCGCCGGGGGCACCGGGGCGAGCGCCGGGCGGGCGGGGCCGTGCAGCAGCCGCTCCCGTTCGCCGGGCGGCAGCAGGTCGAGCCCGTCCAGCGGGGTGGCGCCGTCCGAGGCGGCCAGCGCGTTCAGGGTGTGCAGCAGCTGGTCGGCGAGCCGCCCGGCGGTCCGCCGGTCGAGGAAGCGCGGGTCGTGGCCGAGTTCCACGGCGAGCCGCTCGCCGGGCGAGACGACCACGGTGAGCGGGTAGTTGGTGGCCTCCCGGGCGTCCAGGTCGCGTACCAGCAGGCCGTACGCGCCGGCCGTGGCGTCGCCGACCGGGTAGTTCTCGAAGACCACCAGGCTGTCGAACAGCTCGGTGCCCGGCGGGACCTGACTCAGCCCGTGCATCCGGGCGAGCGGCAGGTGGTCGAAGCGGCGGTCCTCGGCCTGCTCCTCCTGGAGGGTGCGCAGCCAGTCGGCGCAGGGCTGCCGGCCGTCGACGGCGACCCGGGCGGGCAGGGTGGTGATGAACAGGCCGACGATGCCGTCGGAGCCGGCCAGGTCGGCGGGCCGGCCGGAGACGGTGGTGCCGAAGCAGACCCGCTGCTCCCCGCTCCAGCGCGACAGCAGCAGCGCCCAGGCTCCCTGCACCACGGTGTTGAGGGTGAGGCGGTGGCGGCGGGCGAACTCCTGGAGCCGCGCGGTCGCGGCCTCGTCCAGCCGGTGCGAGAGCCAGTCGCCGGAGCGGGCGGTGTCGCCCTGAGCGGGCCGGCGGTCGTAGGGCAGCGGGGTGGGGGCGGCGAGGTCGGCCAGCACGCCGCGCCAGTGCTCGACGGCGGCACCGGTGTCGCGGGCGGCGAGCCAGCGGACGTACTCGGCGAAGGGGCGGCGCTCGGGCAGCTCGGGACGCTCGCCCCGGGCGAGGGCGGCGTGGGCGGCCAGCACGTCGGCGAGGACGTGGAAGACGCTCCAGCCGTCCAGCAGCACGTGGTGGAAGGCCCAGACCACCCGGACCTGGTCCGGGCCGAGCCGGACCAGGTCGAGCCGCAGCAGCGGGGGCCGGTCCAGGACCAGCGGGCGGGCCCGCTGGTCGGCGAGCACTTCCTCCAGCCGGGCGGCGCGCTCGGCCTCGCCCAGCTCGCTCCAGTCGTGCTCGGTGACCGGCAGTTGCGCCTGGCGGTGGACCACCTGGAGCGGCACCGGCACGTCGCGCAGCGCCACCGAGGTGCGCAGCACCGGGGTGCGGTCGACGACGTGCTGCCAGGCGGCGGCCAGCAGGCCCGGGTCGCGGGCGCCGTCCAGGACGAAGGTGATCTGCTCGACGTACAGGCCGTGTTCGGCCTCGTCCAGGCCGTGCACCACCATGCCGGTCTGGGTGGGGGTGAGCGGCTGGATCTCCGTCACCTCCCGTCCGGTGCCGGCCAGCCGGTCGACGCCGGCCTGGTCGAGGCCGGCCAGCGGGAAGTCGGAGGGGGTGCGGCCGCCGGCGCCGGGCTCGGCGCAGTGGCGGACGAGCTCCCGCAGCTCGTCCAGCAGTTCGGCGGCCAGCCGGGCGACCGTGCCGCTGTGGTGCACCGCGCGGGAGTAGGACCAGGTGAAGGAGAGCCGGCCCTCGGCGACCAGGCCGAGCACGTCCAGCAGGTGGGGGCGGCGGGCGGTGCGGTCCATGCCGCCGGTGAGCGGGCCGGCCGGGGCGTGCAGCAGGCCGCCGGGGGTGGCGCTCCAGTCCTGCCGGCCCAGGTAGTTGAAGCCGATCCGCGGCAGCGCCAGGCCCGGCACCGGCTTGAGGTGGCGCAGGGCGCCGTGGCCGAGGCCGCCGCCGGGGACGGCGCGCAGGCTCTCCTTGACGGCCTTCAGGGCGGTGCCGGGGTCGGCGTCCGGGGGCACGTCCAGGGCGACGGGGTACATCGTGGTGAACCAGCCGACGGTCCGGGAGAGGTCGACGCCGTCGAAGGGCTCCTCGCGGCCGTGGCCCTCCAGGGCGACCAGCACCCGGCCGCGTCCGGTCCAGCGGGCCAGCACCCGGCCGAGGGCGCAGAGCAGGACGTCGTTGACCCGGGTGCGGTAGGCCTCCGGGACGTTCTGGAGCTGCCGGC
>NZ_JBSFJC010000384.1:0-2111 GCF_053597855.1 Kitasatospora sp. NPDC001225 | reverse complement strand
ACCGGCTCCTCCTGCTGTGCCGCGTCCAGGGCCAGCAGCAGCGCCGCCGTCACCGGTCCCCGGTAGCCGTCGGCGCCGGTGCGGGCTGGTAGGACGGCGTCCAGGCTGCGTGAGCGGTCGCGGAAGAGTTCGAGGTAACGGCCGCAACTGCGGCGGGTGTTGACCATATAGGCGGCGGCATGGGCCAGCGCGAGTGGCAGGTGGCCCAGTTCCTCGGCAAGCTCGGCCGCGTGTTCGTCGAGGAAGCGGGCGCATTTCGCGCGCTCCAGCCGTTCGCGCAGGTAGGCGGCCGACTCGGCGGGGGAGTAGGTGCTGACGTCCACCAGCGTCCGGTCGCCGCCTGTACTGGCCGCTCCCCGGTGGCGGGTGGTGGCGATGACCCGCCCGCGGCCGCCTCGGCTGGTGACGGGCCACAGCTGTTCGGGGGTGTGTTCGGTGGTGTTGTCGAGGACGATCAGCCAGCCGCGCTCGGTGGTGGCGAGCCAGGCCAGGAAGCGTTCGGCGTCCTGTTCGGCCTCGCCGTTCGCTCCGGGTACGCGGAGTTCCACGGCGGCTCGGGCGTACAGGTCGGTGACGGCGGAGGGCTCGGCGGCGTCGGCCCACAGGACCAGGTCCATGCCCGTCTCGATGGCCTCGCGCGCGTAGTGCGCCGCGAGTTGGGACTTCCCGACGCCCCCACCGCCCGCCAACACCTGGCTGAGCACGACCGTCCCGTACTGCCCGCGCGCCTCGTCGATCGCCTCCCGCAGCTGCTCCCGGGGCTGGAAGGCGGTCGCCTTCGGCGGGATCCGCCCGATCACCACCGGCCACTCCACCGGGGCAGCCGGTGCCGCGTACTGGTGGAAGGTCATCTGCCGGGCCTGCTGCACGCTGCCGTGCACGGTGGCGCTGTCGTAGATGCCGTTCCTGACCTGCCCGTCCTGCACGTGCCCGCCCCCGCCGCCCGGCGTGTTGAATGGCCTCCATTATGGGCGAGGCCTGGACCTTCGCTGATGGGTCTTGGAGACCTACAGCGCCGACCCGGGCTCGCCCTCGGACGACGGGCTGCGGGTGCTGCTGTCGTGGGCGGCGTCGGGCTGAGATTCCCGGGTGAACGTGATGAGGTTCTCCCTGGCCTGCTCGCTGTCCGGATGGTCTGGTCCGAGCACGCGGTCGAAACCCGTCACTGCCTTGTGCAACATTTCCGCCGCCTTCTCCTCGAGGCCGGCGTACCAGTAGGTGGCGCCGAGGTTGTTGCAGGCTATGAGGGTGCTGGGATGGTCGTCGCCGAGAACGCGTTGACGGTCGGCGAGGACCTGTTCTTGGAGGCCGATGGCCTCATCGATGCGTCCGGTCTCCGAGTAGGTGGCGCCGAGGTTGTTTCGGGCTACGACGGTGTCGGGATGGTCGTCGCCGAGAACGCGTTGACGGTCGGCGAGGACCTCTTCCGGGAGGCTGATGGCCTCATCGGCGCGTCCGGCTTTCCAGTAGATCGCGGCGAGGTCGCTGCGAGCCATCAGGGTGTCGGGGGCGTCGTAGCCGAACCAGTCTTGATGGTCAGCGTGCGCCTGTTCCGCAAGGCGGATGGCGTTGTCGATGTCCCCGATCTTCGAGTACGACTGCGCGAGGTTAAGACGGGAGGTGAGGACATCCGGGTGGTCATCACCGAGAATCCGCTCGCCTGAGGCGGCGAGGCTGCTCCAGTACTGAACGCTGCTGGTGTACAGGCCTGCCTGGATGAGGCTTGTCCTGTAGCGGAACAGAAGCGCGTGGATACCCGGCCAGGGGTGGATCAGGTGGGTGACGTCGTGCCCAGTGAGTACATCGGTGTTGGCCCGTAGAGCTGCTGCCAGATCCATCGCGTCAAAATCCGCACATGGCCACAGCTCGTGGAGGGCACCAGCGGCCGTCAGGACAGCCAGATGTGTTTCGGGACCGAGGTTCATGGCTGCCCGGGCGGTGAGCGCGTGCAGGGTCACCTCCCGGTCGGCGGTCTCCGTGAGCGTGACGAGGCTGTAGTTGTGCAGCACGGCGAGGGCGTCCAGCGCGTCGTCGGCCGTGACGGGCGTGCCGCGAACGCTGCCGAGATGCTCCAGCACCTCCTCGGTGCTCCACAGCCCCTGCGGGTGCCC
>NZ_JBSFJC010000383.1:0-2136 GCF_053597855.1 Kitasatospora sp. NPDC001225 | reverse complement strand
AGGTCGATCCCGCTGAGGGCCGGCGGGCCGGACGCCTGGTAGCGGAAGGTCAGCGCGCGGACGTCCACCGAGGTCGCCTTCCGGGTGCCAAGCCGCAGCCGGCCGCCGGTCTCCGGCGGGGCGTCCAGGACGTCGAAGAGGCGTTCCACCTGGGCGTTGACGGTGAGGTAGAGCTGGCCGGTGGTCGACAGGGTCTCCAGCGGAGCCAGGACGGACAGCACCAGGCTGTTCGCGGCCAGCATGGTGCCCAGCGTGGAGCGGCCGGTCATGACCATCCAGGTGCCGACGCCGAGCATGAGCAGCGGCCCGAGCGAGGTCATCGCCCGCTGCGCCCCGGAGAGCCCGGCGGTGGCGCGTCCGCGCCGCAGCATCGCGCCCTGGTAGCGGGTGAACAGCCCCTGCCAGTGCTCCACGGCGCGGCTCTCCACGCCGTTGGCCTTGAGCGGCAGGATCGCCTCCAGCGCCTCGACCAGGTAGCTCTGCTCCTCCGCCTTGGCGACCAGCTCCAGTTGGGCGAGGTTGCGCAGCCGGCGGTGGGCGTGGACCACCAGGAGCAGCTGGAGCAGGAACAGCGGGGCGACGGCCAGCAGGTAGAGGGGCTGCAGCAGCACGACGGCGACCAGGTAGCCGACCAGCAGGACGCCGTCCAGGGCCACGGTCATCAGCTGCTGGGTCAGGGTCTCCCGGGTGCTGGAGACGCTGGAGGTGCGCATCAGCAGGTCGCCGCGGCCCCGTTCGAGGAAGAACCGCAGCGGCAGCCGGAAGAGGTGTTCGACGAAGGAGCGGGTGAGCACCAGGTCGCCGCGCCGGCGCAGGGCGAGCAGCGCCAGTGCGCGCAGGGCGGTCAGCAGTCCGGTGAGCAGGGCGATGCCGACGACGGACAGGGCCAGCAGGACGGGCAGGTCGGTGCGGTGCTGCGGGAGGAGCGAGTCCACCACGGTGCGGGTGAGCAACGGGACGGCCAGGCCCAGCAGTTGCAGCAGTCCGGTGACCAGGGCGGTCAGGGCGAGCAGGGAGCGGCCGCCCGGGGCGGCCAGGAAGCGCCGCAGGTAGCGGACCATCGGGCGGTCGCGCAGCGGGGTGTGCCGCTCCTCGAAGGACTCGCCCGGCTCCAGGGCGACCGTCACGCCGCCGTACAGGCCGTCGAAGTCCTGCCGGGAGATCTGGCGGCGCCCGCCGGCCGGGTCGACCAGGCGGACCGACCGGCGGTCGACCCGCTCCAGGACGACGAAGTGGTGGGTCCGCAGGTAGGCGATGACCGGGCCGCGCAGCGGCTGCTCCAGTGCGGCGGGGCCGCGGTCGACGCGGGCCGTCAGCCCGGCCTGCCGCGCCGCGTCGACGAGCACGGCCGCCGAGGCGCCGTCGCGTCCCGCGCCGAGCAGCGGGCGGCAGTCGGCCACCGTGGAGTCCCGTCCGTAGTGGCTGAGCACCATGGCCAGGCAGGCGGCGGCGCACTCGGTCCGGGTGAACTGCAGCCGCTGGGGCACCCGGTGGGCGCGCCGCCGGGAGCGCTCCCGGGCGGGGTCGGACGCGGCGCTGACGGGGCCTCCTGCGGGGCGAGCAGCAGCACGGGGGCGACGCGCTCGGGCGTGGCGATCCGCAGCAGTCCGTGGCCGATGCCGGCCAGGCCGGTCATCAGGCCGGGCGTGACGATGCCGCCCGGGGTGCCGCAGACCGGTCCGCGCTCCTCGATCGCGGCCAGCAGGGCGTCGCGGGTCCGGGAGTAGTCGTCCCGGGCCCGGGCGACCCCGGCGCGGGCCGCCGCGGCGAACAGCTCCAGGTTGCCCAGGGTGCCGTGGCAGAGGCTGTCGTCGCCGATCTGGCCGGCGTCGGCGGTGGACCGCACGGCGCGCAGCAGCGCCCGGTCGCTCGACGGGGTGCGGACCCCGGCGGGCAGGTCGGCCCGGAGCAGTCCGATGCCGGGGGCGCCGTGGCACCAGGCGTGCACGGCCGCGAAGGTGCCCGGGGGAGGCGTGGCCCGCCAGGGCCGGGGGGCCTGCTCCCGGTAGTCCGGCCAGTTGTCGACCTCGGGGTCGTAGCCAGCCTCCTCGTAGGCGAGCGCGGCCTGGCCGGTGCGCAGCGCGGCAGCGTCCCCGGTGCGGGCGGCGTGCCGCAGCAGCGCCCAGCCGATCCCGC
>NZ_JBSFJC010000382.1:0-2141 GCF_053597855.1 Kitasatospora sp. NPDC001225 | reverse complement strand
GGCCGGGCCGGTCGGCTGTCCGGCCCCTGCCGGGGACCGGGTTCGGTGGTGCCATGGAGGTGGGCGGACTGCCGGGCCGACTCGTCGGCCTCCCGCCCGCCCCGCCCCAGCCGCTCCCACCCCGCCCGCTCCACGCCCGAGGAGTACGCCGATGCCCGACCACACCCGCACCCACCTGCTCGCGGCCATCGAACTCGCGGCCTCCGCCCGCGCCCACGGCAACCACCCCTTCGGCGCACTGCTGACCGACGCCTCCGGCGACGTCCTGCTCACGGCCGAGAACACCGTGCTGACCGACCACGACGTCACCGCCCACGCGGAGACCAACCTGGTCCGGGCGGCCTGCCGCGCCCTCGCCCCGCACCAGCTCACCGAGACCGTCCTGTACACCAGCACCGAGCCGTGCGCGATGTGCGCCGGCGCGATCTACTGGAGCGGCATCCGGCGGGTGGTCTACGCGCTCGCCGCCACCGAACTGAACGCCATCGCGGGAGCGGACCCGGACGAACCGGTGCTCGACCTGCCCTGCCGCCTGGTCTTCGCGGCCGGCGGCAACACCGTCGAGGCCTCCGGCCCGCACCTGTTCGACGAGGCCTCCGCCGTCCACACGGGGTACTGGGGCTGACCGGCCACGCCGTTCGCGGCTCGGCGGGGCGGGGCGTGGGGCACCGTGGGTAGGTACGGAGCGTGACACCGGGCGGTCCGCGTGCCCGGCGGACCGGCAGGAGGCCGCGATGACCACGAGGGAACCCCTACCGACGGAGACCGGAGCCTGGGTGGTGGACCGCCCCGGGCCGGTCGGCGGGCCGGGACCGGGCCCGCTGGTCTGGGAGCACTGGCCGCTCGACACGCCCGGGCCGCAGGAGATCCTGGTCGAGGTGGAGGCCTGCGGGGTGTGCCGCACCGACCTCCACCTCGCGGAGGGGGACCTCTCCCCCAGGACGGCGAGGCGCACACCCGGGCACGAGGTGGTCGGGCACGTGCTGGCGGCCGGGCCCGAGGTCGAGGAGTTCACCGTCGGGGACCGGGCCGGGGTGGCCTGGCTGGCCCGGACCTGCGGCGGCTGCGGGTACTGCCGCAGCGGGCGCGAGAACCTCTGCCCCGACTCCCGGTACACCGGCTGGGACCGGCACGGCGGCTACGCCTGGCACGTCACCGCGGACGCCCGCTACGCCTACCGGCTGCCCGAGGGCCCGCCCGCCGAGGAACTCGCCCCGCTGCTGTGCGCCGGGATCATCGGCTACCGGGCCCTGGAACGGGCCGAACTGCCGACGGGCGGGCTGCTCGGCATCTACGGCTTCGGCGCGTCCGCGCACCTGACCGCCCAGATCGCCCTCGCCCGGGGCGCCCGGGTGGCCGTGTTCACCCGCTCCGAGGCGGCCCGACGGCTCGCACTGGAACTCGGCGCCGCCTTCGCCGGCGACTCCTACGACCCGCCCCCGCAACCGCTGGACGCGGCCGTCCTCTTCGCCCCGGTCGGCGGCCTCGTGCCCGCCGCCCTCACCGCGCTGGACCGCGGCGGCACGCTCGCCGTGGCCGGCATCCACCTCACCGACATCCCGTCGCTGGACTACCAGCGGCACCTCTTCCAGGAGCGCACACTGCGCAGCGTCACCGCCAACACCCGGGCCGACGGCCTGGCCTTCCTGGCGGAGGCGGCCCGCGCCCGCCCGGTGGTCCACGTCAGCCGCTACCCCCTGCGCCGGGCGGACGCGGCGCTCGCCGACCTCGCCGCGGACCGGGTGACGGGCGTCGCGGTGCTCGTACCCGAGTAGTGCGCCGGCCGGGATGGCCCGGCACGGCGGTGACCCGCCCCTTCGGAGTGACAGGAGGGGCCGTTTGACTGCGCTCGGTGGCCGACCGGTTGCATCATGTGCGCATGGTGAACTTCCCTGACGATGTCCCCGGTTACCTCTCCATCAGGATGGCCGCCCCCACCGAGCCCGTGGCGGGGATGGCGGACGTCGAGGCGTGGACGGCCCGCGACAGCTATCCGCAGATCCTGTCGGCCGGGAGCAGGGCCTTCGGCGTCGCCCGTGAACTGCCCACGGGCGGCTGGGCCCTGCGCACCTCGATGGCCGAGGTCTACCCGCAGTCGGCCCGCGACGACCTGGGCATGGTCTGCCGCGAGCAGGCCGGCC
>NZ_JBSFJC010000381.1:0-2142 GCF_053597855.1 Kitasatospora sp. NPDC001225 | reverse complement strand
GCGGTGTTGGGGACGGCGGGGGCGGCGGCCGCGATCTCCACCATCTTCGGCAGCCGAAGCGCTGGTGGGCCATCACCATCGAACCGCCGCGGCCGCAGCCGGCGTCGACCAGGGTGTGGTCGGCGCGGATGTCGCCGAGGTGGCCGAGCAGCACGTCGGCCTGGGCGGACTCCAGCCGGTGCAGCTCGGCGATCACCTTCTTCTCGCGCTCGGCGTCGGCCGGGTCCCCGATCGCGGCCTGGTCGATCGCGCCGATGCCGTAGTGGTGGTGGTAGAGGCCGTCGACGTCACCCAGGCGGAGGTTGACCGGACGGGCCTCGTGGTCCCAGTAGCGCGCGATGTCGCCCTGGTACGGAGTCGCCGGGCCGGGGATGGTGTTGCCGGGGGTGGTGATGTCGTCGGTCACGGACATGGGTCAGCTCCTAGCGGATGGTCAAGGGGTCGGTCATCAAGGGAAGTCCGCTGCCGGCGGGAGGTGGTGCCCCCGGAGGGGCCGGTGTCACCAGAAGTCGGGCAGGGTGTAGCGGTAGGTGTTGGTCTGGTGCCAGTAGTGGTTGCCGTCGACCCACGCGGACACACCGCGCAGGAACCGTACGAGTGTCGGCACCGGGCAGGACACGGCAAGGGCGGCCGCCTCGGCCTCGAAGGCCAGCATCAGCTCGTTGTGGACCTCGACCGCCTTCAGGTAGCCCTCCTTGCGGGAGACGCCCTCACGCTCGGAGATCACCACCGGCAGGTTCAGGTGCAGTCCGGGGCTGGCCAGCTCCTTCATGTACGAGTACAGGTCGTTGACGATGGTGGTGGCGTTGCCGGCCAGTGCGATCACCCGCTGCATGGCGGGCAGCGCGTGCAGCTCGGCGGGCAGCTCGTAGCCGCCGACGGTGTCCGTGATCGTCGGGCAGGGGCGGAAGTTGTTGAACTGGCGCATGGCCAGGTACTCCCACACCTCCGGGACGTGGTCCGCCTGGTCCCAGGAGGCCTCGGCCAGGTACCCCAGGTGCAGCCGCGCCATGTCGTGCCGGAACCGGTCCGACTGGGAGGGCGTGGCGGCCCGGGTGAAGTACTCCATCGCCGAGTGGTAGGCGCGCCGGGGCGCGTCCGAGCTCAGCGAGGCCTCCCAGCCGGGGTGGTACTCCGACGTGGTGTGCAGCGGGTCCAGCGCGGTGTGCGCGAGCAGCAGGCGGCTGCCCAGGCCGATCGGCGAACCGCCGAGGTCCTCGCAGTAGCAGTCGTCCACCGCGTTCTCGGCCACCATCAGGCGGGCCGCGAGCATCAGGTGGTCGACGCTCGGCGCGTCCGGGTGGCAGGCCACCATGTAGCGCCCGGTGGAGAAGCCGTTGAAGTCCTTCTCCCACTCCGGCGGGTAGAGCTCGATCTCCTCCATCGCCCAGGCCTTGAGCTTCGCGCTCAGCGCCTCCACCCGCACCGGGTCGGGCTCGGCGACCGGGTGGTGGTAGAGGCCGGGGATCGGGTCGCCGCTCCGGGGCTTGCCGCCGCTCGGCGCCTCGGCGGCCGACCCGGCGGCGGCCGGGGTCGGGGTCGCGGCGGTCGGGACGGGCAGGACGTGGGCGGACGGCACCCGGAACCCGGGCGTCGCCGCCGCGGTCTCGGTCACGGTCGCGGTCGCCTCGGGCGCCGGGACCGCCTCGACCGGGACCTCGGGCGTCGGAGCCTGGGGCGCCGAGACCTCGTCCGCCGGGGCCTGCGGCCTGAACTGCAGCCCGGAGGTGCCCAGTCCGCTGGGCCCGCGCAGGATCCGTTCGATCGCGGGGGAGCTCATGGGCCCACCACCGGGGCGGTGACGGGCCCGGATGGTGTGTCCGGCCAGGCGCACAGGGGCATGGAGCCTCCTCTGAAGGGGGTCGCACAATATGACGGGTCGTCATCCCACCCGCCTCGAACGGGATCTCCGGTCTCCGGCCCCGTCTCGCTCGGTTCACCACCGTAGGCGCGAAGGCGCGTTCCGCATCGCACCAGACGATCTTCATCACCCGATAGGGTGAACGTTCCCCATGCGGGTGTTTGGGCGCGCCCCCGTCGTGCATCACCCCGCCCCGCACCTGGGCACTCCTGTCACGAACCGTCAAGTGGCGGCGCGGGCGGGCGATGCAGCAGATGGCGACGCTCGGCGGAGGAAATCAC
>NZ_JBSFJC010000380.1:0-2143 GCF_053597855.1 Kitasatospora sp. NPDC001225 | reverse complement strand
AACCCGGAGCTGTTCGACCCGTCCCGGTTCGACCCCGAGTGCGAGGAGGCCCGCTCCCCGCACGCCTTCAAGCCCTTCGGCACCGGCGAACGCGCCTGCATCGGACGGCAGTTCGCGCTGCACGAGGCCGTCATGCTGCTCGGCATGCTGGTCCACCGCTACCGGCTGATCGACCACACCGACTACCGGCTGACCATCAAGCAGACGCTCACCATCAAGCCCGACGACTTCACCCTCGGCCTCGCCCGGCGCACGCCCGGCCGGGCCGCGACCGCCTCCGGCTCCACCGCTGCTGCCACCGGCAGTGCCGAGCGGCCCCGGACGGCCGGGCGGGTCCGCCAGGGGACCGGGCTGCTGCTCCTGCACGGCTCCAACTACGGCGCCTGCCGGGAGTTCAGCCGGCAGCTCGCGGAGGCCGCCGCCGACCTCGGCTGCGAGGCGGAGACCGCCCCGCTGGACGCGTACGCGGACGGGCTGCCCACCGACCGGCCGGTGGTGATCACCGCCGCCTCGTACAACGGGCAGCCGACCGACGACGCGGCCCGGTTCGTCCGCCGGCTCCAGGAGGCCCAGGAGGCTCAGGACGCCGGGGAGGGGCAGGAGGGCGGGACGGCCGAGGGCGTCGAGTACGCGGTGCTCGGCATCGGCGACCGCACCTACGCCGCGACCTACCAGCGCGTCCCGGGGCTGATCGACGACCGGCTCGCCGCGCTCGGCGGCACCCGGCTGCTGGCCCGCGCCGAGGCCGACGCCTCCGGCGACCTGGCCGGCACCGTACGGCAGTTCACCGCCGAGCTGCGCGAGACCCTGCTGGCGCGCTACGGGGACGCCGACGCCCCCGCCGAGGCGCGGCCGGCGGCCGCCTACTCGGTGACCGAGGTGACCGGCGGCCCGCTGGCCGCGCTGGCCGCCCGGCACGGCATGGCGGAGCTGACCGTCACCGCCGTCGGCAGCCTGACCGACCCCGCGTACCACCGGGTCAAGCGGCTGGTCCGGCTGGCCCTGCCGGAGGGCACCGGCTACCGGACCGCCGACCACCTCACCGTGCTCCCGGCCAACGACTCGGCGCTGGTCGAGCGCGCCGCCAAGCTGTTCGGCGCCGACCTCGACACGGTGCTGGGCATCGTGGCGCACCGGCGCACCGGACTGGCCGTCGACCGCCCGCTGACGGTGCGCGAACTGCTCACCCGCCACGTCGAGTTGCAGGACCGGCCGAGCGTCGAGCAGCGCGCCGCCCTGGCCGCGCTCAACCCCTGCCCGCCCGAGCAGGCCGCGCTGCGGGCGCTGTCCGAGGACGACCCGCGCACCCTGCTGGACCTGGTCGAGGACCACCCGGCCCTCCAGGGGCGGCTCGGCTGGCCGGTGCTGCTGGAGCTGCTGCCGCCGATCCGGCCGCGGCACTACTCGATCTCCTCCTCGCCCGCCGGCGACCCGGGCCGGGCGGAGCTGATGGTCTCGGTGCTCAGCGGGCCGGCCCGCTCGGGCCGGGGCACCTTCCGGGGCACCGGCTCCGGCTACCTCGACCGGGTGGCCGTCGGCGACAGCGTGCTGGCCCGGGTCCAGCCCTGCCGGGAGGCGTTCCGGATCGGCCACCGCACCCCGGTGGTCATGATCGCGGCCGGCACCGGCCTGGCGCCCTTCCGGGGCGCCGTCGCCGACCGCCGGGCGCTGCTCGCCGAGGGGGCCGGGCTCGCCCCGGCGCTGCTGTACTTCGGCTGCGACGACCCGGACGCGGACTACCTGCACCGCGGTGAGCTGGAGGCGGCCGAGCAGGCCGGCGCGGTCTCGCTGCGGCCCGCCTTCAGCGAGCGGCCGCGGGACGGGCGGCGCTACGTGCAGGACCGGATCGCCGCCGAGGCGGCCGAGGTCTGGGAGCTGCTCGAAGCCGGTGCCGAGGTGTACGTGTGCGGCGACGGCGCCCGGATGGCGCCGGGCGTCCGGGAGGCCTTCCGGACGCTGTACCGGGAGCGCGTCCCGGGCGCGGACGAGCAGGGGGCGCAGGCCTGGCTGCAGGGGCTGATCGAGGCCGGGCGGTACGTCGAGGACGTGTACGCCGGCTGACGGCCCACCCCTCCTGACACGGCCGTGGGTCACCGGCCTGCTCGGCGAGGGCGTCGCCGCCCGGCACCGCTTCGACCCGCAG
>NZ_JBSFJC010000379.1:0-2146 GCF_053597855.1 Kitasatospora sp. NPDC001225 | reverse complement strand
GACGAGGAGGGTCGCCAAGTTCTTGGTCCGCGTGCCGGTCGCCTCGACGACGGGGACGGAGGCGAGCAGCGGCAGGCTGTCGCCGGCGATCACCCGGTGGGTGCTGCGGGCCTCCGGCGAGCCCGAGGTCGGGTTCTGGCCGGCCGGGTCGACGCTGGCCTCGTCGATGGTGAGCGAGCAGACCGCCCGCAGCGGCTTCCCGTCCACGTCGAAGAGCGAGTAGGTGACCGAGAGGCCGGTCAGCACCCCGTTGAACGACGTGGTCTTCAGGGTGCCCCAGTCCAGCCGGATCCACGGGCTGGCCGGCGTCTTGCGCGCCAGGCTGGCCGGGGTGGGCACACAGGCCGTCATCAGCTGCTCCACCGCCCGCTCCACCGAGTTGTCGTGGGTCGCGGTGGAGTCCAGGAACACGTCGAGGGAGAGCGAGCGCGGACCGCTGCCGACGAACTCGGGCAGCGCGGACTCGCCCGCCATCCGGGACGGAGTGCGCCGCCACTCGGTGGTCCTGCGCAGCACCAGGGTCGCCGGGTTGAACTGGAGCCGGAGCTGCGCGAGCGTGCCGCCGGGCTGGGCGCCGACCGTGGACGGTGGCTCCATGATGGTCAGTTGGGCCCGGGTGACGCTCGCGGGGACCGCTGGGGACATCCTGGTGCTCCTTCCGTGGGTCGGGCTGGCGGGTCGGCTGTGGGGTCGGGCCTGGCGGGCGGTGGGGTCAGAAGGGGCGCAGGCCCGCGTGGGCGATCTCCAGGGTCTCCATCGCGGCCTGGGAGTTGGCCGGGTCGAAGGACGGGCCCTCCCAGCGCACCGGGACGATCCCGAGCACCTGCCAGCCGACGATCCGGCTCAGGTCCGGCCGCAGCGCCACGATCTCGCCGTCCTTCGGCTCGACCTTGCGGACGATCTCGGACAGCCAGCGGGCGATCTTCGTCGTATCGGCGGTGACCGCCCGGGTCAGCGTGATGTTCGTCCAGGTGATGCGGCCCGGCAGCTGCCAGGCGAAGCCGTTGTTGCCGCCCTCCGCGTACTGCTCGATCTCGACCTGGGCGCCGAGTCCCGAGCAGGTGGTGAACTCACCCAGGTCGTTGCCGCCGATGGTCAGGCTGAAGAACACACTGGTCGCGAAGATGGTGTCGGTCATCGGTTCGGCTCCCTGCTCCCTTGCTTCCGGTCACGTCGCCGCGGCCCGCTGGCGGCCGTCCGGCTGGTGTGTGTCGTTCTGGTGTGCGTTTCCCGCTCCGCGCTCAGCGGCGCATGTCGTACGGCTTGCCGCCGCGCTCCCGGCCCCTGCGCAACTCGGTGCGCAGCAGCCGGCCGACCGGTTCGACCAGCCGCCGGGCCAGTTCGTCGAGGTCGGCGGGGTCGGCGGACGACGCGGCGGGCGGTCCGCCGGGGGCGCTCCCCGGGGTGGTTGCGGCCGTCGAGGCGGCCGGGGACGGCGCTGCGCGCTGCACCGTGGTGGGCGTACGCGCTGGGACGGCGGTCAGCGGCACCCCGGTCAGGCCGTTCTGCTCGGCCACCCGCTGCAACAGCCGCGCCGTGGCGGGCGAAGGCGGGGCGGGCGCGGTGACTGCGGCGTTGGCGGCCCTGGTGGCGGTGGTGGCGTGCCCGGTGGGCAGGGCCCGTGACACGACGAGCGCGGGTGCGCCGGAGGACACGGTGGCGGCCGGGACGGCGGGCTGCTGCGCCGGGGACGGCTGCGGGGGCCGGGACGTCGCCGGAAGGCGCTGGACCGACGCGGCCGTCACGGGCCTGAGCCGGACGACCGGCGGGCGTGGGGCGGCGGCCGCCGCCGTCGTGGACGCCGTACCGGGGGCGCCGGGGCTCGGGCGGCCTGCCGACTTCGGCATGGCGGAACGCTGCAACGCCGGGGCGCTCGGGTTCGGGACCACCTCACGGGGTCGGTCGGGCAAGGCGTACGACGGGTTCGCGGGTCCGGCTGCGGTCGGGCCGGTGCCTGGCTGCGCTGACGGGTGCTCCGCCGCCCGGTCCGACGACCGCCGGGAGAACGCGCGTTGCACGGCAGCCACGACCCCGCGCGACGCCCCCGCATCGGAGCCGGCCGCCCCCGGGGTGCTGAACCGCGCCGGGGGGCCGAACCTCGCCGGGCCCGCCTGTGGGGCCGACGTCCTGGCGGCGGTGCCGCTGC
>NZ_JBSFJC010000378.1:0-2146 GCF_053597855.1 Kitasatospora sp. NPDC001225 | reverse complement strand
GGGGTGCGGGGGCGGGGTTTTTGGGGGTTTGTGCGGGGTGGGGGGGTGGGGGGGGGTGGGGGCGGTTGGGGGCTTTTTGGGGGGGGGGGGGGGGCGGGTGAGGCCGCGGTCGTAGGCGAAGATCACGGCCTGGACGCGGTCGCGGGCGCCGATCTTGGCCATGACGCGGCTGACGTGGGTCTTGACGGTCGACTCGGCGAGCACGAGGCGGCTCGCGATCTCGTTGTTGCTCCAGCCCTGGGCGACGGCGACGAGGATCTCGCGCTCGCGGTCGGTGAGGGCGTTCAGCCGGCTGTCCTCGACGGGGGCGGCGCCCGGCGGCCGGGTCGGCAGGTGGTGGGCGTACGCGTCGAGGAGGCGCCGGGTGATGGCGGGGGCGACGACGGCGTCGCCGACCGCGACGGCGCGGATCCCGGAGAGGAGTTCCTCGGGGCGGGCGTCCTTGAGGAGGAAGCCGCTGGCGCCGGCCCGCAGGGCGGAGTGGGCGTACTCGTCGAGGTCGAAGGTGGTCAGCACGAGGACGCGGGAGCGGCCGCCGGTGGCGACGATCCGGCGGGTGGCCTCGATGCCGTCCATGCCGGGCATGCGGATGTCCATCAGGACGACGTCGGGTCGCAGGTCGGCGGTGAGCCGGACGGCCTCGGCGCCGTGGGCGGCCTCGCCGACGACCTCGGTGTCGGGTTGGCTCTCCAGCAGCATGCGGAAGCCGTACCGCTGCAAGGGCTGGTCGTCCACGATGAGGAGGGTGGTCACGCGGGGCCGCCTGTCGGGTCGGGGGTGAGGTCGAGTACGGCCTCCACGGTCCATCCTGCCCCGGGCCCGGGGCCCGCCGTGACGGTGCCGCCGTACAGGGCCGCGCGTTCCCGTATGCCGGCGAGGCCGTGGCCCTCGCGGGGCGGCCGGCCGGGGGCGGACGGCGGGGGGCCGTCGGGCGGGCCGCTGTCCCGTACGCGCACCCGCAGCCGGTCGTCCCCGGAGGTGAGCGTGACGTGGGCCCGGGTGCCGGGGCCGGCGTGCTTCAGGGTGTTGGTGAGCGACTCCTGGACGATGCGGTAGGCCATCAGCTGGACCCCGCGGTCGAGGGCGTCGAGGTCCCCGGCGGCCGTGTACACCACCTGGGGGCCGGCCGCGCGGATGCGGGCGCACAGCCCGTCGACGTCGGCGATGCCCGGCTGCGGGGTGAGTTCGGCGTCCTCGCCCTGGTCGCGCAGGACGCCGAGCATCCGCCGCAGCTCCCCGAGCGCCTGGCGGCTGGTGTCGCCGATCAGCAGCAGCGCCTCGCGTCCGCGCTCGGGGGAGGCCTCGGCCGCGTACGCGCCGCCGTCGGCGAGGGTGACGATGACGGACAGGTTGTGGCCGATGATGTCGTGCATCTCGCGGGCGACTCTGGTGCGCTCGGTGACGGCGGCCAGCCGGCTGCGCTGGTCGCGCTCGATCTCCAGCCGGGCCGCGCGTTCCCGCAGCCCGGCGAGCTGGGCGCGGCGGATCCGTACCGCGATGCCGAGGGCGACGGCCGCCGTCGCGGCGCTGAACAGGAAGAACAGCGCGTCGCCGACGGGCAGCCCGGAGGACACCTCCGCGGCGACCAGGGTGCTCGCCGCGGCCATGGCCGCGCACGCCCAGGCCAGGTGCCGCAGGCTTCCGTGCAGGGCCAGGCTGTAGAGGGCGACGAGCAGGGCGGCGTCGGCCCGCAGTGCCGCGCCCGTGGACCACTGGACGACGAAGACGGTCATGATGGCCGCGAACGCCGCCGTCGGGCGCCGCCGGCGCCACAGCAGGGGCAGGACGAGGCCCGCCTGGAGGGCGAGGGTCGCGGCCAGGGGCAGCCGGGTGAAGTGGATCCGGTGCTCGCGCGCGTGGTCGACGTCGCCGTGGAGGAGGTCCGGCAGGCCGAACATCAGGAGGACCATGACGACCACGGCGGTGTCCAGGACCCACGGGTCGGAGCGGTCGGCCTGCCGGATCCGCTGGCCCAGGCGGGCCAGGCGCGCGAAGGCCGGGTGGGAGGGGAGCGGGTCGGGCACGGGCGGCGGCGCGGACGGGACCGGTCCCCGGGTGTCGAGGTGGCTCACAGTCGTCACCTGTCGTACGAGGGAGGGGCGGGGCTGCGGCACCCGGTGGACCGGGTGCCGCACCGGAGTCTCTC
>NZ_JBSFJC010000377.1:0-2157 GCF_053597855.1 Kitasatospora sp. NPDC001225 | reverse complement strand
GCCCTCGTCGGGGCCCGCGACGGGCGCCGTGGACCGCCGGTACAGGGCCTGCCAGTAGTAGCTCCACGGGACGGCCCCGCCGTCGGCGACGGTCTCCCAGTGCGGCCCGGGGCGGTAGGACGAGAGGAACTTCGGCGCCAGCGCCTCGACGGCGCGGCTGTCGTGGATGTCGAGGACGTCCCGCAGCAGCCCGGTCGCCAGGGCCATCCGGACGACCTCCTCGCCCTGGGCGTGGTTGTCCAGCTCCTTCTCCAGGTACTTGCCGACCGGGTTGTTCACGTAGAGCGCCGCGCACCGGCGGTCGACCAGGTCGAGGTAGTTGAGCACCGTCCCGGGCGGCATCTCCGCGAACGAGTCGATGTTGAGGCAGAGTTCGAAGCGGCTCCCGCCGAGGGCCCGGTCCAGGTCGTCCGTGTCGTCGACCGGGACGAACCTGACGCGCGCGAAGTCCTCGGGGGCGAGCACCCTGCCGAGGTACGCCCGCGACAGCGAGAGCACGCGGGCCAGGTCGACGATGCAGTACTCCTCGACGCGGTGGTTGGCGAAGATCGCGTGGCAGGTCCGGCCGTAGCCGGCGCCGATCTCCAGGACGCGGGCGCCGTCCAGCGGGAGGTGGCGGGAGATGAAGTCCAGTTCGTGGACGGCGAGCAGGTAGTCCATGCAGACCCGGTCGCCGTCGTGGGTCACGGTGATGGGCGAGCCGAGTTCGCGGCCGCGGATCCGGCGCAGGCGGGACCGGTTCTCCGGCGTGAGCCGCGTGGCGAGTTCGAAGATGAGCGCCTTGAGGTAGCGGACGCCGTTGACCTGCGGATCCCAGAGGGCGAGCTTGAAGTTCACCGGCTCGGACTTGAAGGATCCGAGCTCGGCCACGCCCTGCTCGGTCACCTTGACGGAGTTGTTGTATTCCCACAGTGCGCTGGGGGCGTACCTGTCATCCATGGCTGCCGATGCTAGGAGGCCCGGCGGGCGGGGGCTTCCTCGATCGTGCTGTTCCCGGCCGGCCCGGCCGCCCGCCGCCCCCGCCGCCCCGAACACAGCACTCCGCGAGAAGTGCGGCCGTCCCCCGCGGTGCCAGAATCACCGGGATTCGTCCGAGCTCGGAGGGCCCGTTGCGCGTACTGTTCGTCACCGCACCGTTCCGCTCGCACCTCTACGTGCAGACGCCGCTCGCCTGGGCGCTGCGCACGGCCGGCCACGAGGTCCGGGTCGCCTGCTCGCCCCGCCTGACCGAGGACGTCGTCCGCACCGGGCTCACGCCCGTGCCGATCGGCGAGGAGGTCGACCTCGGCGACCTGATGGCGCGGTCGGAGCCGGAGCGCGCCCCGGCGGCGCCGGCCGGGGGCCGGAAGTCGCACCAGAGCGACTACCCCCTCGGCGACCCGACCGCCGAGCTGGCCTCCAACGCGGCCGGCTGGCGGACGCTGTTCAACCCCGACTCGTCCTTCGACGACCTGGTCGCGTTCGCCGAGCTGTGGCGCCCCGACCTCGTCGTCTCCGACACCTTCGTCCTCTCGGGCGCGCCCGCCGCCCGCCGGGTCGGGGCGGCGCACGCCCGCATGCTGTTCGGCGCGGACGGGCTCGGCCAGCTGCGCACGGCCTGCCGCGCGCAGTGGCGGGCACAGGGCTCCGACTGGGACGGCGTCGATCCGCTGCGGGAGTGGCTGGAACCGGTGTTCGGCCGGTTCGGCGTGGAGTTCGACGAGGAGGCGGTCCTCGGGCAGTGGACGGTCTTCCCGATGCCCACCTGGGTCTGGCGCCCGGCCGGGATCCCGTACGTCCCGATGCGGCACGTCCCGTTCAACGGCCCGAGCGCCACGCCGTCCTGGGTGTACCGGCGCCCGGAGCGGCGGCGGGTCTGCTTCACCCTCGGACTGGCGCACCGGGAGGGCCGCGGCCACGGGGTGTCCGCCTCGCCGCGCGAGGTCTTCGACGCCATCGCGGACCTCGACGTCGAGGTGGTCGCGACCCTCGCCCCCGGTCAACTCCCGCCGGGGCTCCGCGTTCCCGACAACGTGCGGGTGGTCGACTTCGTCCCGCTCAACGACCTCCTGCCCACCTGCGCGGCCGTCATCCACAGCGGCGGGGCGGGGGCCTTCGCGGCCGCCGTCGAACACGCCGTCCCGCAGCTGATCGTGCCCAACGTGTACTGGAGCGAGA
>NZ_JBSFJC010000376.1:0-2180 GCF_053597855.1 Kitasatospora sp. NPDC001225 | reverse complement strand
ACCACACCCCGCCCCATGTCATAACCGCCCACCCCCCCGCGTTCCGGTTGTGGTCCCGGCGGCGGACGGTGGAACCACAGCCACTGTTCTCTCACGGCCATTCGAACACGGCCGATCACTCACTGCCTAGCGATCACCTGATCAGTCGTCGCTCGAGAACCAGCTGACGACGGACGAGACGGCACTGTGTCCGGCCTTCACCAGCCTCTCGCCGACCTTCTCGGTCACCTTCACGCCGAACTTGGCCGCTTCCGCCGCGCCCTTCTCGATCGCGCCGACCACTCGGCCACCGATCAGGGAGAGGCCGACGGATGCCACCGAGCCGATGAACTTGTCGCTGCTGAAGCCGTAGCCGATCCCGGTGTACAGGGCCGAAGCCACACCCGTCACCAGCGAGAACGTGCCGACGGCGGCCGCGAAGGGCTGACCACCCGGAATGAGCATCAGGCCGGCCGCGACGAACCCGCTCCAGGTGCTGACACTGCCCAGGAAGTCTCCGTAGTCCTTGAACAGCTGCTTGTCGTCCTTCGGCGGAGAGCCCGGAGCGGGCTTCTCGGGAGCCGGAGCCGGAGTGGTCACCTTGTCGTTGGCCGGCGTGTTCACCGGGTCGACGTGGTTGGCCTCGTTGGCCTTCGCCTGGGCCGCCGCGGCGGCGGCAGCGGCGGCCTGCTCCTGCGCCCGCTTCTGGGCGGCGATGGCGTGGGCGTCGCTCGCGGCCTGCGACGCCGTGGCGGCGTCCTTGCCCGCCGCGCTCGCGCTGGCCGCGGCCTGCGCCGCCGAGGCCCTCGCGCTCGCCGCCGAGTTCACGGCCTGGTTCGCGGAGGTGGTCGCCTGGGTGGCCGAGTAGTTGGCCTGCCGGTTGGCCGTCTGCGCGGTCGCCGCCGCACTCTTGGCCTTCTGCGCCGAAGCGGCGGCGGCTGCCGCGGAGGCGTCGGCGGCGGCGGACTTGGCCTTGGCGTCGTCCGCGTACCCCTTCGCCTGCTGGGCCGACTGCCCTGCCAGGCTCGCCCAGTGCGCGGCCTCATCCGACGCGTGGCGCGCGTCCGCGGCGATCTGGTACGCCCGCTGGGCGCTCTCACTCGCGGTGGCCGCGTCCTTCGCGGCGTTGGCGATCATGCTCAGCACGGACGACACGTGCGCGTCGGTGTCCGCGTCCTTCTGCGCCGCCGTGAACTGGGTCTTGCGGACGAACTCGTGCTGCATCCAGGCCGGTCCGGCCAGGGCGACCGCGCCCGCGGCCTTCACGTTGGGCCCGCCGCCGTCCGTGGCGACCACCACGGCCACCCGGTCGTCCTCGGCCAGGGCCTTGGCGTAGCCGTTGGACAGGAAGGCGGCCAGGACCGACACCCGGCCGTCGGCCAGTGCCGCGCCGCCGTCCCGCTGGACGGCCTTGCCGCCGTCCGAGACCAGGGAGACGGTCCGCACCCGCAGGTCCTCGGCCTGGGCCTGGAGCGCCCCGCCGCTGAGGAACTTCTCGACCGCGGTCGGGTCGGTGCTCGCCAGCGTCTTCTGCGCCTCGGTCGCCAGCTTGGCGTTCGCGATGCTCGTGACGGCCAGGATCTTCTCCCGGTCGTCGAGCTGAAGGCTGCGCTGGTAGTCCGACTTGGCCCAGGAGACCACGGCCTCGTCGGTGCCGGAGAGCGCGGCCTGCGCCGACGCCCGGGTCCAGGAGCCGGTGGACTTCAGCAGGTTGACCGCGGCCTTGCGGCCGGCCTGGGCGGCCGTCGCCGTGGCGGTTCCGGTCGCCGCGGCCTGCTTGACCAGGTCCTTCGTCGCGGCGTCCTGCGAGGCGGCCTCGGTCTGCTGCTGGTTGAAGTCCGCCTGGGTGGCCTGATCGTCCTTCAGCAGCAGGTCGGCCTGGGTGACACCGAGCTGCTTGTCCGACTCCAGCTGCACGGCCTCGGCGTCACGGGCCAGCTTCTCGAGCGTCTGGGCCTTCGCCACCGCCGAGGCCGCGGTCTCGGCGGCGACAGCGGCGGCGTCCGCGTGCTGCCCCGCGATCTTCGCCCAGTCCTGGGCCTGGCCAGCGGCGGCGGCCGCGGCGTCGGCTGCCGCGGCGGCCTTCTCCGCGTGGTCGGCGGTCCGGCGGCTGCTGAAGACCTTCTGGGAGGCGCACGACCCGACCCAGGGCAACCGCCAGGGCAACGACGTGGGCACCCAGTACCGCTCCGCCGTCTACA
>NZ_JBSFJC010000375.1:0-2191 GCF_053597855.1 Kitasatospora sp. NPDC001225 | reverse complement strand
GGCGCTCATCAGGAGGGTCGGTGTGCTGCTCCCGGTCTCGGGGAGCTGGCCCCCACCGTGGCCGGGCACCGGACCGGGCGAGTGGTGGTGGCTCGGGCCGCCCGTGGGCGACGGGCCGTGGGACGCCGTGTGGCTCGGACCGGTCGTCGGGGACGCCGAGTGGGTGGGAGAAGCCGTCGGGGACGGCGAGTGGGTGGGAGAGGCGGTCGGGGACGGCGAGGAGGACGGGGACGGCGAGGGGGAGGGCGAGGAGGACGGGGACGGGGACGGCGAGGGGGAGGCGCAGGCGACCTCCTCGATCACGACCTCCCCGTTGCCGCTGCGCGCTCCGGTGGTGAAGGTCGCGGCGGCCGGGCCGAGGCTGGAGCCGCCGCCTCCCCCGCCGCCGTCGAGCGTGGTCGCCGTGGAGGAGCCGCCGGCGCCGCCCCCGTGGGCCCCACCGCCGCCTCCGCCGCCGGTGCCCATGTGGGGGTCGCCGATGTTGACGGCCGCGTCGCCGCCCTTGGTGCCGGTGGCGCTGCCGCCCGCGAAGCCGTCGTGGTCGAACTCGGTGGTGGCGGTTCCACCCGCGCCACCCGCTCCCCCGTTTCCGCCGGACTTGCCGCCCTTGCCCGCCGCGCTCTGCCCGGTGTCGGCCCCGTCGGTTCCGGCCTGCCCGCCGGCGCCGCCGGACGCGGTTCCGTCGTTGGTGAAACTGCCGGCACCTCCGCCGCCGCCACCCGCGATGATCAGCGCGCTGCCACCCGTCGTCACGGTGGTGGCGCCTCCGCCGCCGGCACCGATGGCGCCGTTGCCGGGCCGGTGCTCCGTGTTGAAGGAGCCGCCCTGGCCGCCGCCGCCGTACCCGCCGTAGGCCAGGCTTCCGGGGACGGAGAGGTCTCCTCCGCTGCCCGCCTGCCCCACGTCGACGGTCAGCACCTGACCACTCGTGACCTGGACCGTGGCTCGGACCTGACCGCCCTTCCCGCCGGGCGACCCGTAGACGGCGTTCCCTCCCGCACCGCCGGAGGCCCGCACCACCAGCTCGCAGATCCCTTCGGGGACCACGTACTGCTCGGGCGCGCCCTTGTAGTCGAACGTGTGGATTCCGGGGGCCGCAGACGCCTGGTGCGGGGCGCAGACGAGAAGGGCCGCCAGGGCGGCCGAGGCGGCGATTCCACCGGTTCCGTAGTGGATGTTTCTCATACAAACCTTGTAATCGAGCCGCCTTCCTCCCGAGGGACAACACACGGCGCCGTCCGGGTGAACCGTGCGGGGCGGGAGCACGCCACCGTCGAGTGGGAATCATCAAACTGCCCCGAGAGCACGGGAGTTGGTGGCCTCCGTCGCTCGGGCCACCTGACCGGCCGTCGGCCCGGCATCGCGATCCCGGAGGGGGCTTCCGGCCCCGGAAAGCCGGTCGGCACCGGAAAACCCGTTGGATGCGACAGTCCCGCTGATGGTAAACATGTGACATGTTACAAGGCACCCTCATCACCCTCCGGGCCCGTCACGACGCCGACCTCCCGGTCCTCCTGGCCGAGTTGTACGACGACGTGGCGACCCGCGCCCGGGCCGACACCCGGCCCTGGCGGCCCATCCCGCCCGGCTCGGCGGACTCCCCGTACGTCGTTCCCGGGCCGTCCGACGAGGCCGCCTGCTTCTCCGTGGTCGAGACGGCCTCCGGGGAGCTCGCCGGCGAGGCCCTCCTGTGGGGCATCGACGCCCACAACCGCAGCGCCCACCTGGGCCTCGCCCTCCTGCCGGGCCACCGGGGGCGCGGGCTCGCCCCGGACGTCCTGCGGGTGCTCTGCCACTACGCCTTCCCGGTGCTCGGCCTACGCCGCCTTCAGCTGGAGACCCTGGCGGACAACACCCCGATGCTCCGGGCCGCCGCCACGGCCGGCTTCACCGTCGAGGGGCGGCTGCGCCAAGCCGCCTGGGCGTACGGGGAGTTCGTGGACCAGCTGGTACTCGGGCTGCTGGCCGAGGAGTGGCAGGGGTGAGCGACGGCCCGTCCGGGCTGCGGCCCCTCCCCCACGGCTACACCAACCGCACCGCGGGTGACGGCACGGTCGTCGTGAAACGGTACGAGGGGCCGGACGCCGAGGAGCGGCGCCGGCGCGAGCACCGGCTGCTGACCCTGCTGCACGGGCTGCTGCCGATTCCCCCGGTGCTCGGCACCGAGCCGGGCGCCATCACGCTCGGCCAC
>NZ_JBSFJC010000374.1:0-2209 GCF_053597855.1 Kitasatospora sp. NPDC001225 | reverse complement strand
GTTCGGCGAGCAGCACGTCGAGGGCCGCGTGGCCGATGCCCCGCATCCGGTCGGGGTCGTCGAGCAGCGGCATCACCCGCGCCAGCATCTCCTGCGGGTCGCTGATCCAGCGCCCGCCGTGGAGGTCGAAGGCCAGTGCCACGTAGCCCAGTTCGGCGAGGGCGTCGGCCCGGCGGCGCTGGAAGTCGTTCAGGCCGGGCCCCTCGGGCCCGATCAGGACCGCAGGCCGGCGGCCGGTTCCGGCGGGCAGCGCGAGGTGCCCGATCATCGTCATTCCGTCGGCCGGGTACTCGACCGTACGCGTGGTGACCATCGTCATGGAACGGGACTGTAGTGACGACCGGCCCCCGCCCGGGCCCGACTTAGCCATCGGCAGAGCGGGCGGTCCGTCGGCGGCCGCCGCTGCGCTTCGCGTCGGAGCGGCTCCGCTGCGTGAGAGACTGGCGCGGTCAGTGTGATCCCTGTGCAAGGAGTGGACATGGCCGACCGCCAGAACGGCACCGTGAAGTGGTTCAACGACGAGAAGGGCTACGGGTTCATCACCCCGGAGTCCGGCCCGGACCTGTTCGTGCACTTCAGGTCGATCGAGGGGGCCGGCTTCAAGTCCCTGGTCGAGGGCCAGCGGGTGACGTTCGAGGCGGTCCAGGGCCAGAAGGGGATGCAGGCAGACAAGGTCCAGGTCGTCGAAGGCTAGGACGACCTGCCCGGGGCCTGACGGGCGGCGGCCCGGCTACACCGGCCGCCGGCCGGTGAGCCTCTGCCACCGGTCCCGTGCCTCGTCCAGTTCGCGGCGGGCCCCGGGGATGCGCGTGTCCGCCTTCTGGCGGGCCAGCACGTCGGCGAGCCGGCGCCGGGCCTCCTCCTGGTCGGCCGTGTCCTCGACCGCTTCGCGCAGGTCGGCCTCGGCCCGGGGCACGAGCGCCTGGCGTTCGGCCGTGGCCGCCTTGGCGTCGGCGGCGGCGTTGAACACCTCGACGACGAACTTCCGGACCTCGGCCTCGGGCGTCCCCTCCAGCGGGACGGAGACCATCTGCCGACGGCCGGTCGGAAGCGCCACGTAGACGTGGCCGTCGGTGCCGGAGTACTCGTCGAGGAGCGCGACCTCGTGCAGCGGGTACTCCGCCGTACGGCCCTCGGCCGTCACCTCCAGTGTCCGGTCGTACAGCCGCAGGCTGTCCCCGAGGGAGGACCTCAGCGTCCCCCGGTCCGGGGACCGGAGCCGGTCCAGGTGCGCCCGGGCCTCGCCGACCCGGCTCGCGTGGGCCCGCTCGGCCGCTTCGACGGCGGAGCGGGCCCTGCCGCGTTCGCGGCCCGCCTCGCGCTTCAGGTCGCGGAGCTTCCCTCGGGCGGCGTCCAGGTCGCGCCGGTGCTCGGCGTACTCCGGGCCGAAGGCGCACCGCCAGCCCCCGGGGTAGCGCAGCATCAGCCAGGCCACCGCTCCGGCGGCCACCAGCACGACCGTCAGGATCCAGCCCACGGGCCCCATCGCTCCCCCTCCCACCGGTTCCCTCGGCCGGCAGCGGCTCCCGCCGGTCCCGGACGGAGCCGATCGTACGAACGGCGGCCCGTCGGCGTGCGGGATTCCGGGAATCAGGAAGGCTCCTCGGGCCCGACTTCCGGGTTTTGGTCATGTTTTTGGCCGTTCTGGTTAAAGACCACGCCAAATAATCGAATGACCTCTTGCCGAAAATGTGATCACATGTGTGGGCGCTGTGGCGTTGTGCGTCACAGGGGAGGGACCGGTCCGCCTCACCGGGCGGGCCCGATCAACAGGAGTCGCACCATCAACACCGCCATCCGCAAGGCCGCCCGTGGGGCCGTGCCCGTCGCCGTCACCGCCTCCGTGCTCGCCGCCGGCCTCACCGCCTGCGGCACCGTCCAGCAGCTGTCCGCCGCGCAGAAGGTGTCGAAGGCCTTCGACAAGGTCCGCGACGGCAAGTCGGCCGGCTTCACCCTCTCCATCGACGCCACCCCCGAGCAGGTCGCCGCGTTCGCCAACTCCGGTGAGCACAAGGGCGGCAAGGGCATGATCGGTGCCGCCCGGGGCGACGGCGACATGGACGAGAAGACCGCCAAGGCGATCTCCGGCCTCTCCGTCTCGGTCGCCATCTCGGCCGACAAGCCGCTCAAGGACGTCGAGGCCTTCAGGAACGCCGGCAAGGCCGACAAGAACACCGACCTGACGCTCGACAAGTCGGTGCGCGTCTCC
>NZ_JBSFJC010000373.1:0-2213 GCF_053597855.1 Kitasatospora sp. NPDC001225 | reverse complement strand
GTCACCGACGGCGACGCGGCGCTGGTCGTGGTGGACCTGAGGACCGGCAAGGTGAAGCAGCGCGTCGGCACCAACAAGGCGGACGAACTGCGCATCCCCAACGGCTCGGTCGGCCAGGAGTCCCCGGTCTACTCGCCGGACGGCAAGCAGCTGTGGCTGGGCCAGCTGGACGGCTACACCCGGTTCACCGTGCAGCCCGACGGCACCCTCGCCGCCCCGGTGGCGGTGAAGATCCCGGCGGACGGGGAGAAGCACGCGCTGGCCTCCGGGGCGGTGTTCTCCGCCGACGGCTCGACGGTGTACGCCGCCGTCAACGGGCAGAACCGGGTGGTCGCGATCGACGCGGCGACCGGCGCGGTCCAGCGGAGCTGGACGGTCGGCAACGCGCCGCGCGGCGTCGTCCGGGTCGGCGGGAAGCTGTACGTCTCGAACGAGGGCGGGCGCGCGGCCACCGCCGGGGACACCACGATCAACTCCTACGGCACCCAGGTCCCGGCCGACCCGGCGACCGCCGCCACCACCACCGGCACGGTCAGCGTGATCGACCTCGCCGACCCGGCCGCCGCCGTCGGCACCATCGCCGTCGGCCTGCACCCGACCGCGCTGTACGCGAAGAACGGGGTGCTGTTCGTCGCCGACACCGCGAGCGACGAGGTGTCGGTGATCGACACCGCGCACGACAAGGTCGTCCAGACCGTCTCCACCAAGCCGTGGCCGGAGGCCTCCGTCGGCTACGAGCCCACCGCGGTGACGCTCACCGAGGACGGCCGGCTGCTGGTCACCCTCGGCCGGGCCAACGCGGTGGCCGTCTACCGCTTCGCCGGCGCGCAGGAGCCGGTGAGCTACGTCGGCCTGCTGCCCACGGACTACTTCCCGGCGGAGGTCGCCACCGTCGGCTCGGAGGTGATCGTCTCCAACACCCGTGGCATCGACGCCCGGCGGCCCAACAGCACCGGCGCCCACAAGACCCACGACACTACCTCCAGCCTCACCCGGTTCACGCTGCCGAGCGACAAGGTGATCCGCGCGCAGACCGCCAAGGTGTTCCAGCAGAACGGCTGGACGAACAACGCGGTCAAGCTCGCGAACGGCCACAAGGCGAAGGAGGAGGTGGTGCCGAAGCGGATCGGCGACCCTTCGCCGATCAAGCACGTCTTCCTGATCGTCAAGGAGAACCGGACCTACGACCAGGTCTTCGGCGACGTCGCCGAGGGCGACGGCGACCCGAAGCTGGCCCAGTTCGGCGCCGCCGTGACGCCCAACCAGCACGCCCTGGCCGAGCAGTTCGGGCTCTACGACAACACCTACGACATCGGCACCAACTCCGCCGAGGGCCACAACTGGCTGATGCAGGCGGACAACCCGGAGTACACCGAGTCCTCAGCCGGCGAGTACGAGCGCAGCTACGACACCGAGGACGACGCCCTGGGCCACCAGCGCTCGGGCTTCCTGTGGACGGGCGCGCGGGCGGCGGGGAAGACCGTGCGCGACTTCGGCGAGTTCCACCAGTTCCTCGACAAGCCCGCCGACGCCACCTGGCAGAACCTGTACTGCGACGCCAGGACCATGGACGCGACCGGGCAGGGCAGCGCCTACGCCCTCAAGTCCTCCTCGCCGATCCCCTCGCTCAACAGCGTCTCGGTGCCCGGCTTCCCGAGGTTCGACACCGACGTGCCGGACCTGTACCGCTACCAGGTCTGGAAGCAGGACTTCGAACGGAACGGCCCGGCGAACCTCAACATGCTCTGGCTGTCCAGCGACCACACCGGCGGCCCGGCCAGCCCGGCCGCGCAGGTCGCCGACAACGACCTGGCGACCGGGCGGATCGTCGACGAGATCACCCACAGCCCGTACTGGAAGGACTCGGCGATCTTCGTCGTCGAGGACGACTCCCAGGCGGGCCTCGACCACGTGGACGGCCACCGCGCCCCGATCCAGATCATCAGCCCCTGGGCGCAGCACGGGGCCGTGGACAGCCGCTACTACTCGCAGATCACGATGGTCCGCACCATCGAGCAGATCCTCGGCATCCACCCGATGAACCAGAAGGACAGCGCGGCCAGCCCGATGACCGGGGCCTTCACCGACCGGCCGGACTACACGCCGTTCACCGCGGTGCCGAACCGGACCTCTTTGACCGACGACCAGGTGAAGATCCGTGGCTTCCGGATCGAACTCGGTGAGTTCGAGGCGGTGTTGGCGGCCCACCCGGC
>NZ_JBSFJC010000372.1:0-2240 GCF_053597855.1 Kitasatospora sp. NPDC001225 | reverse complement strand
GACGCCGTAGCCGTCCAGCGGCTCGGTCAGTACGAAGCGGTCGTGGATCGCTTCCGGGGGCAGCGCGTCGGGTTGCCGGCCGGCGCTCTCCGGGGTGGCGATGACGTTCTCGCCGCCCTTCACGTTCCGGCGGCCGATCAGGTGGGCGAAGGTGAAGGTGGCCGGTGAACCGCCGTCCTGATGCAGGCAGTTCGGTGAGGACACCGCCTCCTGGTCCTGGTCGTGGACGCCGAGCGAGATCAGGTGGATGCCGACGTAGACGGGGACGCGGCGCAGGTCCTCCAGCCACAGGGCACGGTCCAGGTCGGCATGGACGAGGGCGTCGAGCAGCCGGTTGCGGTGCAGGGCTTCCGGGATGTCGGGCAGCCGGCGCCGCACCCGGGGGTACTCGGGGTTGTGCTCGTCCTGCCAGTACTCCGTGACGGTGCCGAACTCCTCGTCGGGGGTGCCCGGGATGTAGGAGAGCTCGCCGGTCCAGGGCAGGTGGACGGCGTGCGAGTAGCGGCGGAAGCGGTGGGTCTCACGGGCGTACGGATCCGGCGGCAGGTCCTGATAGGAGTCGGCGAGCCGGGTGAAGTCCTCGGCCAGGGCCACGGTGTCGATGCCGAGGTCGGCGGCGCTCAGGCGGGCGTACCCGTCACGGCGTACCCGCCCGCCGTGCTCCGGCGGGCGTCCGTGCTGCTCCGGGCTGTCGTCCATCGGCTTCTCCGGGCGTTCGCGGGCGTCCGTGGACATGGGTCCGCATGGCCTTCCGGCTTCCTCCACGCTGGCACACCCGTCGGGGGCGCGCCCCTGGGGGGTCCGCCGTACGGATGGCCGGGGCGGGACGGCCTGCAGGGTGGTCATGCAGGTCGCGAGGTCGTCCACGACCGCCGACAGGCCGCCGGCCCGGTGTGTGGCGCGCTGGCGGTGGGCGCCGCTGCCCCGGGCGGCCAGCCGGTCGACGAAGGCGGCGACCCGCTCCAGGTCCCCCAGCTCCTCCAGCGCGGGGCCGATGTGCTCGACGAGCCTCCGTGCGCGTTCCGGGGCGGGCAGGACGCGTCCGGTCAGCGCATCCGCTCCCGGCCCCGGCCAGCCGTCGCGGGTCGCGTACCAGTACGAGCCGCGCAACAGCTCACCGCGAAGCTGCGGTCCCTTGTCGCCGCGCTCCGCCAGGCGGGCGGAGGTCACCACCAGGCCGCGCACGACGGCCGCCAGGGCCACCGAGTCGGCGGACTCGGCCGGAACGTCCATGCACCGCACTTCCAGCGTCGGCAGTCGCGGGTGCGGCCGGGTGTCCCAGAACGGCAGGTCGGCGAAGGAGCTCCCGCCGACCTCCGCCATCGCGGCGGCGACGCGCCGGTAGTCGTCGAAGGACTCGACCCACGGTGGCGGTCCGAGGGAGGGGAAGCGCAGCCGCAGCACCGAGCGCCAGCTCGCGTACCGGGTGTCCCGTCCGGCGTGGAAGGGCGAGTTGGCGCTCATCTCCACCAGCAGCGGCAGCCACGGGCGCAGATGGTTGCCGACCAGGGCCGCCACCTCGCGGTCGGGCAGGCAGACGTGGACGTGCAGGGCGCAGACGGCGAAGTCGTCCATCAGGCTGCGGAACAGCTCCACCCCGTCCAGGTACCGGGGGTGGTGGCCCACCGGCACCACGCCGCCGCCCCCGATCACGGGCGTCGCACTGGGGCACACGGCCAGGCCCTCGGCCTCGGCGCACGCGGCGAGCTCGCGGCGCAACCGGGCCAGCTGGGCGGACAGCTCGCGCATGGTGGCGCACGGCGGTGTCCGCACCTCGACCTGGAGGTCCGTGAACTCACCGGACACCAGGTCCCCCAGCACGCCCGCGGCGCGGGCGGCCAGCCGCGGGCCCGCGGGAACCACGGCCCGGGACACGGGGTCCACGAGGAAGTGCTCCTCCTCCACGCCCACCGTCGGCGTCGGCCCCCGGCCACGGCCCGCAGTGCCTGCCACGGGCTGCCGAGCTCCTCGCGCGCCCGGGGCGCCGCTGCCGTCCACCTGACCAGAGTCCCTTCTCCCGGCCACGTCGGCATCACGGATCCGGGGTCCGGCCCGAAGACGAGCGCTCGGGGCGGACCCGAGCAGACGCTCGGGACAAGTCCCGGTACGAGCCGCCGTGCGGCAGGTGTGAACCGTGCCGGGCCGGGCAACCGCTCGGCATGCTGCTGATCAGCTCCTTGCGGTAGTCGAAGGGCAGCGCCGGCAGGTCGGTGAAGCCGGTGTTGGTGCGCCAGTTCGTC
>NZ_JBSFJC010000371.1:0-2261 GCF_053597855.1 Kitasatospora sp. NPDC001225 | reverse complement strand
GTCGAGGGCGAGCTGCACGGCTTTCGTGTGCGTCGTCTGTGCGCCGCTCTGTCCGGCCGGGGTGGTGACGGTCACGGTGCGGTCCCCGGGTGCTGGCCCCGACGTGCGGTCGCGGGCGAAGCCTCGGCCAGGGCGCGCGAGGTGGCCATGGCGGTCCCCCAAAGGGTTCGGGGGTGAACGACGGGAAGGGGACGGATTCGTTCACCACTACCGACGGTATCCCCGGGGCATAGGGAACACAATCGTTCATTACGGACAGGCACCTGCTTCCCGGTCGCTCCGTGCACCGGTGCGAAGTCGGGCCGCGGTGGAGGCCGGGGTGGAGCGGAGGCCGGGGTGGAGCGGCGCGGGGGTCAGGGCGTGTCGTGGGGCCATCCGTCGCCCGCGTGCCGGGTGGCGGCGACGGCGTAGCCGGTGAGCAGGGCGGCCAGGATGTCGGTGAGGCGGGGCTCGACGTCGACGATGGAGTGGGAGAGCTCGGGGTCGGTCTCGTAGAAGGCGCGCAGGCGGGTGCCGGGGGCGGCCATCTGCCACAGGGTGCCGGCCATCGAGGTGGCGGTGGTGACGACGCTGCGGGCCTGGTCGGCGCCGAGCGGGGCGATGGAGCCGAGGGTCGCGCCGACCGCGTCCACCTCGGCGATGGCGCGGACCTTGAACGCGCGGACCGTGTCGAGGGAGACGTTGCGCTCCAGGTTCAACGGGGTGTGCGCGAGCAGGTCGCAGAAGAGCGGGCGGGTCGCCAGCGACTGCGCCAGGACGCCCGCGATCGAGTGGGCTCCGTGGGCCCATTCGGGGTCCGAGGCGGTCTCGCACGGGGTGAGGGCGGCGAGGCGGTCGCGGACCTCGGCCGACCAGTCCTGCCAGGCCTCGGCGGCGAGCCGCAGGAAGATGTCCTCCCGCGTCTCGAAGTAGTGCAGCATCGCGGACTTGTGCATGCCGACCTCGTCGGCGATGGCGGTCACGGTCACCTCGCGGACGCCGTTGGCGGTGGCCAGGCGGGCGGCGGCGGCGAGGATCGCGTCCTCGCGGGCGCGCTTGGCCTCGGGGGTGCGGGCGCGCTGGAAGTCGGAGTCGGTCACGCCGTCGAGTCTAGCGAAACGTGGTTGCGCTAATAACGATCCGGCGTTGCGTTATTAGCGCAACGGTGTTTCACTAAATCCATGAGCACCCACACCGACACCCGCACCTGGTTCATCACCGGCTCCTCGCGCGGCTTCGGCCGCTCCCTGGCCTCGGCCGCCCTGGCGGCCGGTGACCGGGTCGTCGCCACCGCCCGCAAGCCCGAGCAGCTCGACGACCTGGTCGCCCGCCACGGCGACCGCGTCCTGCCCGTCGCCCTGGACGTCACCGACCCGGCCGCGGTCCAGCGCGCCTTCGCCGCCGCCCGTACGGCCTTCGGCTCCGTCGACGTCGTGGTCAACAACGCCGGGTACGCCAACCTCGCCCCGGTCGAGACCGCCGACGAGGAGGACTTCCGCCGCCAGTTCGACACCAACTTCTGGGGCGTATACCACGTCTCCAAGGCCGCGATCCCGCTGCTGAAGGAACAGGGCGGCGGCATCGTGATCCAGTTCTCCTCCGTCGGCGGGCGCGTCGGCGCCACCCCGGGGCTCGGCTCCTACCAGGCGGCGAAGTTCGCCGTGGACGGCTTCACCCGCGTCCTGGCGGCCGAGACCGCGCCGCTGGGCATCCGCTACCTCGTCGTCGAGCCCGGCGGGTTCGCCACCGACTGGGCCGGGGCCTCGATGGAGGTCGACGACGTACCCGCCGACTACCGCGCCACCGTCGGCGCCCTCGCCGACCTCCTGCGCGGCGGCGGGGCGGCCGTGGGCGACCCCGACCGCGCGGCGCAGATCCTCGTCCGGATCGTCCACGCCGACCGGCTGCCCACCCACCTGCTCCTGGGCGCCGGCGCCGCGGACATGGCGCTGGACTACTCCCGCGGCCAGCTCGCCGAGGCCACCGCCTGGCAGGCCGTCTCCGCGTCCGCCGACACCGGCGCCGCCTACCCCGTCGACCTGCCGGCCAACGGCTGAGACGCCCGCCGCGAAGTCCCGAAGTCCCAAGGTCCCGAAGGGAGAACCCGGACATGCGACCGTTCCACGGCAAGGCCGCACTGGTCACCGGCGCCGGCTCGGGCATGGGCCGCGCCACCGCGATCCTGCTGGCGGAGCGCGGCGCCGCCGTCACCGTCGTCGGCCGCCGCGAGCACCGGCTCGCCGAGGTGGTCGCCGAGATCACCGCCGCGGGCGGGCGGGCCC
>NZ_JBSFJC010000370.1:0-2261 GCF_053597855.1 Kitasatospora sp. NPDC001225 | reverse complement strand
GGTCAGCGGCTGGGACAGGGGGCAGAGGCCGGGTTGAAGACAAGCTGGCCGCCTCGCCCGAGGGGGTGCCGGAGCAGCACGTGACACTCTCTCGGTGCCTGCTGGGAGGTGGTTCGTCTCCGGCGGCCGGTACTGCTGAACCAGGGCAGGAGGCGGCCACCGTGGCCTCTGGCGGTACCCGCGCGAGTGGGGCACGTTGCTCGGGCAAGCTGCCCATCGAGCTGGCCGACAGACGCACCTGCACCCTCGACCTGGACGAATTCTCCCGACCCTAGCCGGACGCCTGCTGACCATAGAGCGGAGCCCTGCCCGCGCTTCCACGCACCGGAGGCACCGTACGTGTGTGGAGCGGGTCCGGCGGGGCTGGTACTACTGCTCCTTACGACGCAGGAACTGCCAGCCCAGTACGGCCAGGGCGAGCGTCTGCACGAGAGAAGCGAGCACGAGCAGGGGCTGGGCGGTGTGAGAGCGCCAGAACGCGGTCGTGCAGACCATGGGCAGGACCAGGTAGGTGAACAGGTCCACTGCGGTCTGAAGCCGTTTGCGCACGGTGCGGCCCGCGACGTTGCGGTGGTAGACCTCCCAGTCGAACACCGTGCTGTGGGCGGAGGCGAGTTCCCCCAGGCGCGGTCCCAGTCGGTCGCGGACGTAGCAGCCGATCGCCGAGATCTTCTCGTCGTTGACCAGGTAGGTCCAGCCCAGGATCAGGCAGATCGCGGGGACGAAGAGCAGCAGCCGGGACTGTCCGCTCTGGACGGTGACCGCCACGACTGCGGTGGCTGCGGCGAGCGTGAAGTAGAGCAGGTTGTCGCGGAACCCGATACGGGTCTTCTGCTCCTCCTTGAGGCAGTCGTACTCGGCCAGCAGGATCTTGCTCTCGGTGACATCGTCTGTGGAGGTCACGGGAACTCCCAAGATCGAGTTGGGGATCAGCCGACGATTTGGAAGGGCGTCAGGTTGTCGTGGCCGTGCCGTTCGATCCAGCCCTTCCCGTCCGCCGCTACCCCCTCCAGGATGCGGAAGGCGTGGGTGGAGCCGGCCGCGCTGAGGTTGATCTCGGAGATCTCCTGAGCGTTCTCGTCCGGCGCCAGTTGATGGGCGTCGGTGTCCTTGACGCGGATCTTCCTGGTCGGACCGTTGGTGAGGACGAGCTCCAGGTCGTAGCCGATGTCGGCGTTCTCCGTCACCTGCACGGAGGACAGCGCATCGAACCGGTAGTTGCTCCGCTGCTCGTTCTTGCGCGTCGCGTCGGAGAATTTGAACTCGGAGCTGACCTCGCGGACGCCGTCCTGGGTGAACAGGAACAGACGGAAGACGTAGCGCGAGTACCGCCAGGAGCCGCCCCGGACCCGGCCCCGTTTGCAGGAAGGAGCCGGGGCCACCAGGATCGTGTGGGTGATCAGGTCACGCCAGGTGAGCCGGTGGTACCGGAGCGCCTCATCGACGAACGACGTCTTGTCGCAGGTGAGCCAGGTCTCCATTTCCAGCTCGGTAGGGCGCATGACGTCCAGGAATTCCTTCCAGCGCTGGTGGGCGATCTGTCGTGCGGTCAGCTGCTCGTGGTACTCCTGGGTCTCCCGGGCCAGTCGGTGCTCTTCACGTCGGATCTCCAGCCACCGGAAAGCTGCCGCATGCCCGGACCAGGCCGCACCGAGCACGGCCAGGAACGCCCACAGCGGTCGCGGCGAGGCGGCACCCGAGATCGCCGTGCCGGATGCGGCCAGAGCCGCGGCGCCGAGAACGGCGAGGGCCACCACGGTCAGGGCCTTCGTCCCGGCCGGAGTCGGGTCCTGGCGGTGACGATCGAACAGGGTGCCGTTGTTGTGGCGGTTCCGGGCGTCCTCGGCGAGGTAGCGGATCAACCAGGCGACCCGCTCCACACTGATCCGGCTCTCCCGGTAGAGGTCCGCGATCTCGGCGGCGAGGCTGCCGCGGATCTGAACGGTGTGGGCGAGCCAGGCGTCCGGGGTGAACCCGTAGGGCGTGCGAACGCTGAAGTAATGATCGAACGAATGGCGGACGCTGTTGGTGAATCTGCCTTCGGTGGGTGCGGGATCTCGCGGGTGGGGGACGCGGGCCCCGGCCGTGAGGTCCGACCGGAGTTCCCGCCCCCACCACCGGAGGCCGCAGCGGGCCGCGGTCAGGCCTGCGCCGAGCGCCACCAGCAACTCGGCGGCAGCCCAGGCCGGATCCGCGATCAGTGCCAGGGCCCAGAGGAGCGCGCTGCTGAAGGCGAACAGGGAGGCCCGCACCGGGAGGGC
>NZ_JBSFJC010000369.1:0-2311 GCF_053597855.1 Kitasatospora sp. NPDC001225 | reverse complement strand
GGCCGAGCGGTACGGCGCCGGGCGGGTCCTGCTCGCCGGGGACTCCGCCCACGAGATGTCCCCGACCGGGGCGTACGGTTCCAACACCGACATCGGACCTGCGGAGCGCGGCGGCAGAGTTGCCCGGTTTGATCACCGAGACCACAACCGCGGCACACAGCACCGGTCACCGGCGTGCCTGGCAGGCCCTCGCCATGCAGTACCGCTCCGCCTACGACCTCGCGAGCAAGCTCGGGTTCCAGGACCTCGCGTCGATCTCCCTCGATCGCATGGGCTGGGCGGCGGAGCGGGCCTCCGACGCCGTGACCGGAGCGATCAGGCAGTACAACCGGGCACTGGCCTACCTGCGGGCCGGCCAGTACCGGACCGGCATCCGCATCGCGGAACTCGCCCGGCAGACGGCCGCGCAGGCCGATCCGGGTATCGAGCGGGAGGCCGTGACCGGTCAGGTGCACCTCGGCATCGCGGTGCTCGCCGCCCGGAACGGGGACGCCGAGGCGATCACCGGCAACCTCGCCGAGGCCGAGTCCATCTCGGTGCGAACCGGTGAGGTCCCGGAGCTCCTCTGGCTGGCCTTCGGTCCGACCAACGTCGCCGCCCACCGGGCGAGTTGCCTGATCGACCAGACCCTCTACCACGAGGCCCTGAAAGTCGCGCGGGCCATCGAGATCCCCGACTCCTGGCCCGCCAGCCGTGCCGCGCACCATCACGCCGAGATCGCCCGGGCTCTGCTCTGGACCGGCAAGGGCGACGCCGCCTTCCGCCGTCTCCTCGACGCCCGCCGCCTCGCCCCGCAGCAGTCCCGGCACAGCTCCACCGTCCGCGAAACGGTGGCCGGTCTGCTCCGGGCGCAACGTCGGCTCCCCGAGTCATTGACGAACTACGCCTCGTGGATCGGAATGTGACCGTGGACTAACACACGGTTGTGTGAGTTCCCGACTTCCATCGGCTCGACCTTGTTCATGACGGATTCACCGACATGACAGGAGTCACCGCATGCCCCGCTCGTTCGGCCCCGCCAGCACGTGGGCCCCTCCCGGCGACACCGTCGTCGCCGTCGAGGGCGGCACGTTCTGGGACGCGGTCGCCGTCGGCCAGAAGCTCGGCCTGGAAGCCCTCTCGATCCTCGAAGGCGAAACCGCGCGCCGCCCCGGGCCGGTGATCTGGGACAGCCGCCGGGAGCCCCGGATCTACTTCCTGGTGCCCCCGCGCAGCGGCATCGAGGCCGACTTGCCCGGGGGGCGTCTGCTCAGCTTCGGCGACTACGTCGCGGTTCCGGGCGTCCTGGTCATCGAACCGCCCGGTCCCCACTGGCTCGTACCGCCGGATCCCGGCCATCCGGACCGGCTCGTCGACCCGGTGCTCCTCGCCTCCGCCCTCAGGCGCGCGGTCGACTCCTGCTGGGTCACCGTCCGTGTGAGCAGCGGTCAGCAGTACCAGGTGCTGGCCGGTGAGGCCCAGGTCGAGGGCAAGGCGTGCCTCAGGTGCAACACCACCGAACCGCCGCTGCGTCCGGCGGGCAGGGGCAGCGTCGTGGACGAGGCCGGCGCCGAGCGCGCCTTCGACCCCGTGTTCTGCGCGACCCACCTGGAGGGCGGGCCGGCGTCGAAGGAGGGGGCCGAGTGATCCCGCGCCTCACCACCACGGCCGAGCGGCAGCGCGCGGTCGGGCACTGGCTCGCCTGCGCGGCCCCGGTGCCCCGCCTCACGTTCAGCGACTGGAAGAAGGACGGCCTGGCGCTGCTGCCCGCCGGCGTGCTGTTCGCTGTCGTGCCCGTTCCGGCCGCCGAGGTCCACGCGGCTGCTCGTACCGACCAGCGTCGGCAGGTGGACCGCTATCTCAGCCGCGTGCTGGGTGGCCCGGTGTTCTGCTACGACTCGTGCGACACCTACTACGCGTTGGTCCCGGCCGGCACCGCGCGGGGCTGGAACCTCTCGGACGTGCCCTGCCTGGGCCGGGGACAGACCGTCGCCGTGCCGCGGCCGGGGCTGACCCGCGAGGACGGCGCCCGCGCCTTCTGGTCCGTCCAGATGAACGCCCCCGCCCTGCTGTGTCAACCCAACCTCGTCGCCCACCTCATTCTGGCCGGCCGACGCCGGGGGGCGACCTGTGGCTGAGCCCCTGATCGACATCGACGTGGCCGGGGTTCTGCGCGCGGTGCGCCAGGCGGACGCCCTCTCGGAACGAGCACTGGCCGGCGAGGAACTCACCGGACCCCAATTGGACCTCCTCTACGCGTTGTACGAGGAGCTGACCGCCCATCTCGCGCTCCTGCTCGCCGCGACGGAGGAGAAGTACCGGCACTCAGCGC
>NZ_JBSFJC010000368.1:0-2316 GCF_053597855.1 Kitasatospora sp. NPDC001225 | reverse complement strand
GCTGGGCTTGCAGCAGGCGCTGCTGCTGCTCGTCAGGCTGAGGACTGCCACGGCGCTCATCTTGACGCGGGCCTCGATGTTCTGGAGCTTGAGGACACTCATTTCGGGTCGTCTCCTGGGAGATCGAGTGCGCGGGACGCGCAGCGAGGGTGGGATTCGCACCGGCCGGTGGTCGGTACGAGCCCGGACCGTGATGCCTCCGCGGTCCGGGTGATGGCGAGTCTCGTCGTGGCACACCGGGTACCGGTAGGGGCTGATAGTTGTCATGGTCTTCCGACCGGCTCGGCCGCAGACTGAAAAGCTGTTGTCCTTCCGGGCCCCGGGCGCGATGGAGGCGGGGCCCGCGATTCGTCCTCGCGGGCCCCGCCTGGTGTCACACTGTCATCTGGGCCGGCAGCAGTGCTCGTTGCGGTTGACGAGGGTGTGCCCCTCGGTGCTGCCGCGGCGTTCTGATCAGGGGTCCACCGTCACGGTGATGGTCTCGGGGTCGGCACTGTTGTCCTGGTACACCGAGTCACCGCTGTAGACGGCGGTGATGGTGTGGGTGCCCGCGGTGCGGAAGGCGGCGACCGTCCCGCCGGCGGCGCAGGTGCCGAGGGAGAGGATCAGGCGTCCCGTGCCGAGGGTCGTCCCGGTGGTGGTGTCGGTGAACGTGACGGTTCCGGTGGGCCTGGTCGTGGAGCCCGCGCCGGGGCAGACGATGTCGCTGAGCACGACCGGCGAGCCGGTCCGGGTGCGCTGGGGCAGCGCGGTCAGCGTCGTGGTGATCGGCTTGCCCACGGTGTAGCTGATGACCACCTGGCCGTTGTGGTTCGCCGTCCCGATCGTCGAGGCCGCATAGGACGTCCCGGTGCCCGACGGGGCCGCGAAGCTGCTTCCCCCACCGCCACCGCCGCCGCTCGCCTCCGTGCCGGTTCTGTTGACGGCACCGCTGCCGCCGCCCCCGCCGGCGAAGTACCCGCCGCCACCGCCCCCGCCCGCACCGGTGGCAGTGGCGGCACAGCCGCCGTCGATCGCTCCGCCGGCGCCGCCGGTGCCGATCGTGGTACCGGCGAACCCGCCTCCCGGCCCACCCGGTGTGGCGATACAGGACGGGACGGTGCCGGCGGCCCCGCCCGCACCACCCGTGGTCGTGCTGGTGCTGCCGCCGCCCCCGCCGTGCCCCGCCGCGGCCCCGGGGCTGGTGGCGCTTCCCGTGGTGCCGCCGGTGGCATCGGGCGTCGTCCCGCCGTTGCCGCCGTTGCCGCCCGTCAGGCCGCTCCCGGTGCCCCCGGCGGCTCCGCCGCCCCCGGCGACCACCAGGAAGGAGCCCACGCTGACGCTGGAAGCCCCGCCCCCGCCCGGCCCTTCCGCTCCGAACCCGGTGGCCGAGATGCCCCCACCCGGAGCGCCGCCGTTGAACCCGCCGGCACCCCCCGAACCCGTGCCGTTGCAGCCCTTGCCGCCCGTGCCGCCGACGTTGACGGTGACCGTCGTCGGCGCGGTGGTCTGCGGGAGAGTGGTGACGACCCGCGCCCCCGTCCCGCCCGTCCCCGTGACGGAACAGGAGGTGCCGGCGTTGTCGGCACCGCCCGCGCCGTCGGCGGTGATCGTGACCACCGCCTGGGCCGGGATGGTGAGGCTCTGCGGGGCACCGGTGAAGCCGAAGGTGACCACCGGGTCGGCTCCCCGGGTCCGCACCGGGGCGGTGGCCGGCGCGGACCCCGTGGCCGCGGCGGTCGCGGGGCTCAGCCCGGTCCCGGCCAGCGCCACGCACACCCCTGCCACGACCCCGGCCCGCCACCACCGCGCACGGGCCTGGGCGCCTGCCTCTCCCTCGGCGACGGGATGTCCTGGGGCACGGTGTCTGATCACTGCTGTCTCCCGATGGGACGGCTTGAGGTGAGGCTTCGGGGTGCTGGATCACGCGCCCCGTGCAGCGGTGGTCCCTGCTCCGGAGCGTGATCAACAGGGACAGCGTGACGACCGGACGGCCCTTGTGCCCCGATTGCTCCGACAGCGGCATGCCGCACACCATCACACGAACTCACTGAGCTGGTCACCGCGCTCCGCCAGGCCGCCCTGTCCTGAAAAACGGTCTCGGCGCGGCCCGACGGCGCCACCACGGTCTCCTGAGCCAGGGCCCGACGGCGCTGCGCCCTGCCGCTCCCGCCGCCACAGAGGGACGGCGCCGACCCCGTTCTCCGGTCACGGTCGGGCTTACGGCCCCTCTCGCACGCCTGCCCGGACCGGCTCCCGGACACACCCCGCTCGGTCTGGCCGGGGCGACCGCCGTCTCAGCCGCCGCCGCGCTCGGCGGGCACCTGGCCTACCGGC
>NZ_JBSFJC010000367.1:0-2316 GCF_053597855.1 Kitasatospora sp. NPDC001225 | reverse complement strand
ACCGGGTCGATCGGCTCCCCCCGGTGGTGGAGCGCCCCGAGGCAGCGGTAGAGGTGGCCATGGCCCCGGTCGGCGAAGTCGCCGGGCCGCAGCCAGCCGAACACCTCGCCGATCGCCCCGTCCTGGTGGACGAGCAGCGCGAGCAGGAACCGCTCGTCCTCGATCTGGCCCGCCGCAGGTGCGGCAGCGACGACGGCCGGCGGCACGGCAGGGCCCTGCGGCCTCGGCGGGGTTCCCCAACGCCGGGCGAGGTCGACCAGGACGCCCACCAGGACGTCGGATTGGGCGACCGTGCCGTTGGCCTCGTGCTGCCGGGCGCCCTCCTCAGCGACCGCGAGCAGGCGGGCGGCATGCTCGGCGACGGTGCGGTGGATGGAGCCTTCGAGCACCATCCGGCCGTAGACCGGCGCGTTGGCCGGGCGCGGACAGGCCGCGATCAGGGCATGCAGGTAGGAGGCGGTGAGACCTTGGACGTGCCGACCGGCTTCGGCGAGGCTGTCGTTCAACCAGGCCAGCGGCACGGCACCCTCGGCGGCGAGCGCGGGGTGCCCGGCACCACCGAGGGTGCGCAGAGCGCCGAACAGGGCTTGGTGGGCTGGGCGGTAGAAGTCGCGCGGCTCCAGCCAGCCCAGGCGATCGAGCTGGCGCGGATCGAGCAGCACCGCGCCGAGCACGGCCTGCTCCCCCGTGAGCAGCGGGTCCATCACGCTGCCCCGTCGCCCTCGGCCCGCAGATGGGCGACCTCGCGGTCGGCGGCGGCCCTGGCAGCGGCGAACCGGTCCAGCTCACCCGTGAACACCGGGTCGGAGGCGAGAAGGGAACCGGCCCCGGTAACCAGCCACCAGTGGCCCCCGCGCCAGAACACCGGCGCCCCAGACAGCGGAGCCGATACGCGCGGGCGCTTGACGGCGTTCGGATCGGACATGCAGAACTCCCGGAGAGCAAGGGGAATCGAGGCGAGGTGGGGAAGGACGTGCGGCGCCGACTGGGGGCGCTGTCGACCGGCGCCGTCGGGCGGGGTGCTCAGGCAGAGAGGGTGAAGTCGTCGCGGCTGTGGGCGGCCTTGGCGAGCGCGCGCTCGGTGATGGCCTTGGTGGCGCGGGAGGAAGCCGGGCCGAACTCCTTGGCCGAGCGCTCCTTGTACCAGGGCTTGAGGTCGAGCATCGCAACCCGCATGCCGGTCGCGAAGAGCAGGATCTTGCCCTTGGGGAGCGCGCGGATCTCGTCGGGCGGCAGGATGCGCTCGGTGCGCATCGACACCGAAGTCGACTTGCCGCTGTTGGAGTTGGAGACGGAGACGGTCTGCACATCGTGCTCGCCGATCTGCCGCGACAGCTTGTCCGCGAAGTCAGCGTCGTCGATGCCGCTGCCGATGACCTTGACGGTGGCCGCGGACCAGAGGGCATCCATGCCGGCCTCGCCCCAGCAGCGCTGGCCCTGCCGGTAACTCTGGAGGATGGTGATCGGGATGACGCCTCGGCTGCCGAGGTGGGAATAGAGGTCCGGGAGGTCAGAAATTTTGCAGACGTTCGCGGCCTCATCCAACACGCACAGCGCGGGCGGGTCGAGCCGGCCGCCGTTGCGTTCGGCGACGATGACAGCGGCGCGCATCACCGCGTCGGCCGCCGCCGCGATGATCGCGCTGGCGGAGCCGCCGCCGTCCTTACTGAGCAGGAACAGCGTGTCGCGGGAGGAGGCGAAGTCGAACGGCTTGAACTCCGGTACGCCCTTGGTGGGGGTGACCCAGGCGGCGATCTCCGGGTCCAGCAGGCAGCTGGCGTACTGCCGCGCCGTCTCAAAAATCCCATCCCTGGTCTCGGTGGCCCCGGTGACGGTGCCCTGGAGCTGGGCGGCGACCGCGTGGTGGCCGGCGTCGCCGAGCAGGTCGACGGGGGTGCGGTCGGAAGGCGAGGCGAGCCAGGCCAGCACGTCGGTGATCGGGCGGCGGTGGCTCGCGGCAGCCAGGAACAGGGCCCCCAGCGTGTTGCTCGCGGCAGTGGACCAGAAGTCGGAGCCGCTGGACTCGTCCACGCTCGCCGTGACGAAGTGCCCGGCCAAGCGCTTGGCGCCGGCGAGGTCGCGGGCGTCGGCGAGAATGTCCCACCACATCTCGCGTGGGTGGTGCGCGATCTGCTGCGGGTCGAGCGTCCAGACCTTGCCGACCTTCGCCCGGGCGTCCACGCACGCCGTGTAGGCGTCGTTGGCGGCTTTGTTCGAGGTCAACAGCACGGGCCCGGGCGCGGCGAGGATCGCGGGGATCGCGATGCCGCTCGTCTTGCCGGAGCGCGGCGCCATGATCGCGACCATCACGTCCTC
>NZ_JBSFJC010000366.1:0-2316 GCF_053597855.1 Kitasatospora sp. NPDC001225 | reverse complement strand
CGGTGGTGACCACCAGCCGGGAGTCCGGTCCGGGCAGCGACCACGCCTCCGGGCGGACGTTCTCCATGCTGCGACGGCGGCGGGCAGGGCGCGCCGCGGGGTCCGGGTGATCATGGAATGCACGGCACAGGAATATCACCTGCCTGTCACATCAGTCACATGGGATTCTCAGAGTGCTCTGCGTCAACGGGCCGGAGCACGCCGCCCACGGGCCGCGAGAAGTGATTCCGCGGCGGTCCGAACGGTGCCATGCTGAGGCCATGACAGAAAGCAGTGCGGTGGCACCGCTCCGTCACCAGGCGGAAACCGGTGGGCGGCGGCGGGAGTTGGCCGCGGCGACGGTCGGATCGGTGGTCGAGTCCTTCGACTGGAACATCTACGCCGTCCTCGCGCCCTACTTCGCGGCGGACCTCTTCGGGCACGGCAAACACGGCGTCAGCGGCGTGCTCGGCGCGTACGTCACCTTCGCGGTGGGCTTCGTCGCCCGGCCGGTCGGCTCGTACCTGATCGGGCGGCTCAGCGACACCCGGGGGCGGCGCTTCGCGCTCAGCCTCGGCATGGCGGTGATCGCCGTCGCCAGCCTGGGCATCGCCGCCGTCCCGGGCCAGCGGAGCATCGGGGTCTGGGCGGCCGTGCTGGCCGTGCTCGCCCGGGTGGTGCAGGGGCTCGCCTTCGGCGGGGAGGCGCCGAGCGTGGCCGCGTACGTGACCGAGACCGCCCCGCGGCGGCACCGCTTCGCGTTCAGCTCGGTCTCCTACGGCGGGATCATCCTCGGCTCGCTGCTCTCCTTCGGCGTGCTCACCCTGCTGATCCACACCCTCGGCAAGTCCGGCCTGGAGAACGGCGGTTGGCGCTGGGGCTTCGTGGTCGCCGCGCTGCTCGGGCTGGCCGCCGTCTGGGTGCGGAGGTGGGCGCCGGAGAGCGCCGAGTTCCACCGCGCCCGGGAGCGGGCGGGCCGCACCGCCCGCCCGCCGTTCCTCCGGACGCTGCGCGAGCACCGCTGGGCGGTGCTCACCGTCTTCCTCAACACCCTGGGCGGGACGGTCGGTTACTACTTCGCGCTGGTGTACCTGCCGCAGTACGCCGCCGCCTACCACGTGATCGGCAAGGAGGAGGCGGCCTCCTTCATGACCGTGGTGCTCGGCGTGGTACTGGCCACCATGCTGCTCACCGGCGCCGCCGCCGACCGCTTCGGCCTGCTGCCCGTCGCCCGGATCGGCTTCGGCCTGCCGATCCCGCTGGTCGGGGTACTGCTCGCCGGGCTGCGCCAGGGCTGGCTGCCGTTCCAGGTCGTCGCCGTGCTGCTGGGGATGCTGGTGGCCACGGTGCTCGGCACGCTCAACGTCTTCACCGGGCTGCTGTTCCCGACCGAGGTGCGGGCGGTCGGCCTCGGCGTGGTCAACGCGGCCACCATCGCGGCGTTCGGCGGCACCTTCCCGCTGCTCGCCGAGTGGCTGAGCGGCCGGCACTGGCTGGGCGTGATCCCCGCGTACGTCACCGTCTGCACGGCCGGCCCGGCCCTCGCGCTGCTGACGGCGATGAAGGTGCCCTCCTTCGCCGAGGCCGTCCGCGAGACGGAAGGAGCGGTTCAGCGGACACCCGGAACCGCCTGACGGACAGTCATCGGCTGTGGTTGAGTGGTCCGGACCACTGCTGAACGGGGAGGGCTGGCGTGGGCATCGACGCACCGGGTACCGACATACCGGACACCAACGCAAGGGACGGCGGCCTGCCGGAGGACTGCGGGCCCGACGGCTGCGGCTCGGACGACTGCGCGCCGGGGGGCCGCGTGTCGGAGAGCTGGCTGACCGAGGCCGGGTTCGAGGAGCCGCCGCCGGTGGACCTGCGCACCGACCGGGCGCACTCCGCCCGGGTCTACGACTACCTGCTCGGCGGCACGGACAACTTCGCCGTCGACCGCGAGGTCGGCGACCGCGTCCTCGCCGAACTGCCCGGCGTGCGCGAGGACGCCACCGCCGCCCGCGCCGTGATGCGGCGGATGGTCCGCCGGCTCGCCGGGGTGCACGGCGTCCGCCAGTTCCTGGACGTCGGCACCGGCATCCCCACCACGCCCAACCTGCACGAGATCGTCCAGGCCGTCGATCCGGCCTGCCGCGTGGTCTACGTCGACAACGACCCGATCGTGCTCGCCCACTCGCGGGCCCTGCTCACCAGCACCCCCGAGGGCCGTACCGCCTACGTCCAGGGGGACCTGCGCGAGCCGGAGCAGTTCCTCGCCGACCCGGGGGTGGCCGCCACCCTGCCGCCGGTCGAACGGCGCTCGCCCTCGCCGCCCTCGATCCGCACCAGCACGCG
>NZ_JBSFJC010000365.1:0-2327 GCF_053597855.1 Kitasatospora sp. NPDC001225 | reverse complement strand
TCACTACACTTCGAGCTCCCCCCTTTGGCAGCCCCCGCCGCTCCTCCGATGTCTCCGCCCCGCCGGGCGCGGCCGTCGCCGCCTTGCCCCCCGCCGGGCACCGACTCCCGTACGGCGGCGGCCACGTCGGGTGCCGTACGCGGCACGAACCACTCGGCGCCCAGGTCGCGCACCAGCGGCTCGTCGTCCTGTCCGGCGAGCGCGACCACCCGCAGGCCGCGCAGGGCGGCCAGTTCGACGGCGAAGCCGCCGACGCCGCCCGCCGCGCCGGTGACCAGGACGGTGGAGCCGGCCGGCAGGTCGAGCAGGTCCAGGGCCTGTAGCGCGGTGAGGCCGTTGAGCGGCAGGGTCGCGGCCTGGGCGAGGGTGGCGCCGGCCGGGGCGGGGGCGAGGGCGTCCGCGTCCAGGACGACGTGCTCGGCGTAGGTGCCCAGGTCGGTGTCCAGGCGGTCGCGCAGGCCCACCACCCGCTGGCCGAGCGAGAATCGGGTCACCTCGGGTCCGACGGCGTCCACCGTCCCGGCCACGTCCCAGCCGATGCCGGTCACCGCGCGCGGGGCCATCAGCCCGGCCCCGGCGAGCACCCCGGAGCGGGTGACCGCGTCCACCGGGTTGACCCCGGCCGCCGCCACCCGCACCCGCACCTGCCCGCGGCCCGGCCGCGGCAGCGCCACCTCCACCAGCTCCAGCACCTCGGGACCGCCGAACTCCCGCACCACCACGGCACGCATCACGACACCCACCCCTCACGAATCGGCAACTCCACCCAACCTAAGGAGAGTTACTCTCCATGGGGAAGGACGCACCCGAAGGTGCGTACCGCACGGAAAGGAGAGTGGGCCGATGCCCACCACGACCGCCGCCCGGCGCCGCGCCGCCGAGGCCGCCGCCTACGACGCCTACCTCGCCTGGTGCCCGGCCCGCCAACTCCTGGACCGGATCGGCGACAAGTGGGTCAGCCTGCTCGTCTCCGCCCTCGCCGACGGGCCGCTGCGCTACAGCGACCTGCGCCGGCGCCTGGCCGGGGTGAGCGAGAAGATGCTCACCCAGACCCTGCGCGCCCTGGAACGCGACGGCCTGGTCAGCCGCACCGTCACCGCCGGGGTGCCCGCCCGCGTCGACTACGAGCTCACCGGGCTCGGGCGCGACCTGCTGCCGCTCGTCCGGCAGATCAAGGACTGGGCGGAGAGCCACATGCCCCAGGTGCTGGCGGCCCGCGCCGCGTACGACGAGGACCACCGGACACCGGAATGACCCGGGGGACCGGGGACGGTCCGGGCGCAACCTCCGGCGGGGCGGCTCGTTGGGCGTACGGGTCGAACCGACCGGCCGGGGGCGGCAGTACGCCCCGGCCCTGACGGATGGGGACGTTCATGACCGACACCGACACCGCCGCGGACTCCGCGGTCCGCAGCGGCAGCCCGGACTCCGCGGTGGACCGGGTCGCCGACTTCTACGGTGCCTACGTCGACGCCGTCTCCGACGGCACCGACGACCTGGGCACCGAACTGCGCGCCCACTACCTCACCGAGGACTTCCGACAGCGGCTGGCGGCCTGGGAGGAGGCCAACCACGCCGACGGCGTGCTGCGCGCCCAGGACGTGCCCACCCGCTGGGAGGTGCGCTACCACGACTCCGGCGCCGGGCACCTGTTCACCACCGTCACGCTGACCTGGGGCACCGGCCCCGACGCCGGGCACACCCGGCTGGCGGTGCAGAGCGACCTGGGCACCAAGCTGATCTCGGACATCGAGGAGGGCTGACCCGCCGTCACGCCGCCCCCGGGGGTCACGCCAGGGCTGCGGCCAGGCGCTCGGGCAGGGTGGCGTACGGGCGGCACTCGACCACGGGCAGCGCGTGGGCGCGGGCCTGGTCGGCGAGCCAGGTGCTGTAGCGGGCGCTGACGGCGGCGCGCTCGGGCTGCGGGCCGCTGTCGGGCTCGCGGTCGGCGTAGTTGGCGCCGATGCTCCGCGGGTCGTCCTCGTGCAGGAAGACCGCGCGCACCCGCCGGCCCTGCTCGGCGGCCTCGGCGGCGGCGCGGGCGGCGGCGGCCGGGGTGAGGTAGTCGCCCTCCACGATCGCGGGCACGTCCACGGTGAGCCGGTTGCGCACGACGCCGAGCAGCGCGTCGTCCAGGGCGCGGGCGGTGGCGATCTGGAGCTCCAGGACGCGGTCGGCGCCCAGCGCGTCCGGGTCGGGCACAGCGGAGAAGTGGTGCAGGCCGGGGTGGCTGTCCGCGCCGTCAGGGCCCCGGCCGGTGCGTGAAACGATGGCCCCATGGCCACCGACCGCAGCAGCGCAGGAGACCCGGCCCGCACCCTGGCCCT
>NZ_JBSFJC010000364.1:0-2367 GCF_053597855.1 Kitasatospora sp. NPDC001225 | reverse complement strand
GCCCGGCGGAGCCGGTTCCGTCGCTCTGGGGGCTTCCCGGGTGTCGGCGTACTCCACGTGGCAGCGGATGCCGTCGGGCAGGCTGGTCAGGAAGAGCGTCAGGTCGAAGGCGGCGCGGTCGGCGACGTGGTCCAGCGGACGGGCCGTCACCCCGGGCAGGTCCAGCTCGAAGACCATGTGGTTCTCGAACTCGACCATGACCTGGAACAGCGGGTTGCGGCTGGTGTCGCGCTGCGGGTTCAGCTCCTGCACCAGCACCTCGAAGGGCAGCTGCTGGTGCTCGTAGGCGTCCAGCGCGGTGGAGCGGACCCGGCCCAGCGCCTCGGCGAAGGCCGGCTCGCCGGACAGGTCCAGGCGCAGCGCCAGCGTGTTGACGAAGAACCCGACCAGGTCCTCGGTGCCCTCGGCCCGGTTGGCCACCGGGGTGCCCAGCACGATCTCGTCCTGGCCGGCGTAGCGCTGCAGGACGCCGGCGAAGCCGGTCAGCAGCACCATGAACAGGGTCGAGCGCTTGGAGCGGGCCAACTCCCGCAGGCCGTCTGAGAGTTCGGCGGGCAGGTGGTGGACGAAGGAGCGGCCGCGGCCGTCCGGCACCGCGGGGCGCGGCCGGTCGGTGGGCAGGGCCAGCACCGGCAGGTCGCCGCCGCCGAACACCTTGCGCCAGTGGGCCAGGCTCTCGTCGTACTCGCCCTCGGCGACCCGGGCCCGCTCCCGGGCGGCCTCGGCCGCCGGGCCGGTGGTCAGCACCGGCAGGTGGGCGGCCCGGCCCTCCTGGGCGGCCAGGTACAGCTCGCCCAGCTCGCGGGTGATCACCACGGTGGACAGGGTGTCGATCACGATGTGGTGCATCGACAGGACCAGCACGTGCCGCTCGGCCGCCTGCTCCAGCAGCAGGGCCCGGAACAGCGGGCCCTCGGCCAGGTCGAAGCGGTGCGCGCCCTCGGCGGCGACCAGGTCGGCGACGGCGTCCTCGGCGGCCGGGTCGGCCGTGATCCGCTGAAGGACCGGGCCGGCGGGCGGCGCCAGCACCTGCTGGAACGGTTCGCCGTCCTGCTCCCGGAAGACGGTGCGCAGCGCCACGTGGCGTTCGACCAGCCGGCGCAGCGCGGTGTCCAGCGCCTGGGGGTCGAGCGGGCCGTCCAGGGCGATCGCCTTGACCTCGTTGTACTGGCCGCCGTCGGGCAGCATCCGGTGCAGGAACCACATCCGCTGCTGGGCGTACGACAGTCGGGCGCCGCGCAGGGTATCCCGGCGCAGGACGTCGAGCTGCGGCAGCCCGGTCGCCACCAGCTCGGGGGAGAGCCCGAAGTCCACGAAGGCGGCGATCTCGTCGGCGCCGGCCGCCCGCAGCTCGGACAGCACCCCCTGGACGCTCTCCGGCGTGCCGATCAGCGCGCGGGAGGCGCAGTACCGCTCGTACGCGCGCTCCAGCACGTACTCCAGGTCCTCCTCGCGGGCGTTCGCGAAGTCCAGGGTCAGGCCCAGGCTGTTGGCCATCTGCCCGAACAGCGAGAGCGAGGAGCGCAGGTAGTGGCAGAACGGCCGGTAGGCCTGCTCGCGGGCGGTGGCCAGGTCGGTGCCCAGGTAGGTGTGCACCAGCACGACCACCCGGCCGGCCTCGGGGTCGAGGCCGTGCTCGGCGCGGGTGCGCCGGTAGACGGCGATGTTCTCGGCCAGCTGGGCGACGTCCTGGGTCATCAGGTTGGTGATGACGCCGAGGTCGTGCCGGGCCGCCTCGCGGAAGCTGTCCGGGTTGCCGACGATCGCGGTGAACATCGGCGGCAGGTCCTGCAGCGGGCGCGGGTGGAGGGTCACCTCGATCGGCTCACCGTTGCCGTTGCGGCCCTGGTACGGCTCGCCGCGCCACAGCGACCGGACGGTGTCGATCTGCCGGTGCATCAGCTCCTTGTGGCTGCCGTAGCGCTCGGGGAAGAACAGGAAGTCGTTGGGGTGCCAGCCGCTCGCGCACCCCAGGCCGACTCGGCCGCCGGACAGGTTGTCGACCACCGACCACTCCTCGGCCACCCGCACCGGGTGGTGCAGCGGCAGCACGGCGCAGCCCGCGTTCAGCCGGATCCGGCTGGTCTCCCGGGCCAGCGCGGCGGCCAGCACCGAGGGGTTGGGGAAGATGCCGCCGAAGGAGTGGAAGTGGCGCTCCGGCAGCCAGACGGAGTGGAAGTCGTGCCGGTCGGCGAAGCGGGCGCTCTCCAGGACGATGCGGTACTTCTCGTCGTCCGGGGAGTCCAGCGGGTAGTCGCCGAAGAAGTAGAGGCTGAAGTCCACCGGCCGCTGCGGGTCGCTGACCGGCTCGTACGGGAGGGCCGGGGCGGGGGCGCCGCCCACGGTCTCGTCGGGCACGGTCGCGGC
>NZ_JBSFJC010000363.1:0-2369 GCF_053597855.1 Kitasatospora sp. NPDC001225 | reverse complement strand
GCCGTCGTCACGGGCCTGGGCGCGGTGACCCCGCTGGGCGTGGGCGCCGACGAGCTGCACCGGCGGGCGGTGGCCGGCGAGAGCGGGCTCGCCGACGGGCTCGGGCTGTGCCGGGACTTCCGGCCCGCCGACCACCTGTCGCGCCAGCAGATCCGCCGCACCGACCGCTTCACCCAGCTCGCGCTCGTGGCCGCCGCCGAGGCCCTGGCCCAGGCGGGATGGACGGACGGCCCGCCGCCCTACCCCGCCGAGCGGGTCGCCTGCGTGGTGGGCTGCGCGCTCGGCGGGACGGCGAGCTTCGAGACCCAGGCCGAGGTGCTCCGGCAGCAGGGCGCGGAGTTCGTCTCCCCGCTCATGGTGCCCGCCATGATGGCCAACGCCGCGGCCTCGCAGATCGCCCAGCGCCACGGCCTGCGGGGCGAGGCGCTCTGCCTGGCCTCGGCGTGCAGCAGCGCCACCCAGGCGATCGGCACCGCCCTGCTGCTGCTCGCCGCCGGAGCCGCCGACGCCGTGGTGGTCGGCGGCGCCGAGGCCTCCACCTCCGAGCTGGTGCGGGCCGCCTTCCGCACCGCCGGGGCGCTCTCCGAGAGCGGCCGCTCGGTGCCCTTCGACCGCGACCGGGACGGCCTGCTGATCGGGGAGGGCGCCGGAATCCTGGTCCTGGAGACCGAGGCCGGCGCCGCCGCCCGCGGCGCCACCGTGCTCGGCGAGGTGCTCGGCTACGGCTCCACCTGCGACGCCCACCACCTGACCGCCCCGGACCCGACCGGCGGGCCCGCGGCCCGCGCCGTCACCCTGGCGCTCGAAGCGGCCGGCGTCACCCCCGGGCAGCTCGGCTACCTCAACGCCCACGGCACCGGGACCGTCCTCAACGACAGCTCCGAGTGCGAGGCGCTGCGCCTGGCGCTCGGACCGGCCCTGGACGCCGTCCCGCTCTCCTCCACCAAGTCCTGCACCGGCCACCTCTTCGGCGCGGCCGGCGCGGTGGAGGCCATCGCCACCCTGCAGGCGCTGCGCCACGCCACCGCCCCGCCCACCGTCGGGCTGCGCGAGCCCGACGAGAAGCTCGGCCCGCTGAACCTGATCCGCCACGCCACCCCGCTCGCCGCCCCCGCCCTGCCCGGCGGCCGGCGGGCCGGGCTCTCCACCTCCTTCGGGTTCGGCGGACACAACGCGGCCCTGGTGCTGGCGGCGGCCGACGCACCCGGTACGACCGGTACGACGAAAGGCCAGGAGTGATGCTCGGCTTCCACGGACGCCGCTATCTGATCACCGGGGTGCTCAACGAGGACTCCATCGCCTGGCACACCGCCAGGGCGCTCCAGGAAGCGGGCGCCGAGGTCCTGCTCACCGGCTTCGGCCGGGCCCGGCGGATCACCGAACTGGCCGCGGACGTCCTGCCCCGCCCCGTCGAGGTGCTGGAACTGGACGTCACCCGGCCCGAGGACTTCGCCCGGCTGGCCAAGGAGCTGGAGCAGCGCTGGGGCGGGGTCGACGGCGTGCTGCACGCCGTCGCCGCCGCCCAGCAGACGGCGCTGAGCGGCAACTTCCTCACCACCCCGCCGGAGGCCGCCGGCCTCGCGCTGCGCACCGCCGCCGTCTCCCTGCACTCGCTGGCCACCGCGCTCGCCCCGCTGCTCAGCGCGGACGGGCGGCGCGGCAGCGTCGTCGGACTGGACTTCGACGCCAGCGGCGCCTGGGCCGGCTACGACTGGATGGGCGTCAGCAAGGCGGCGCTCGGCGCGGTCTGCCGGTACCTGGCGATGTACCTCGGCCCGTCCGGCATCCGGGTCAACCTGGTGGCGGCCGGCCCGGTGGAGACCGTCGCCGGGCAGGCGATCAGCACCTTCGACCGGATCGCCGACCGCTGGCAGGCCGAGGCCCCGCTCGGCTGGGACCGCACCGACCCCGCCGTCGTGGTCGGACCGGTGCTGTTCCTGCTCTCCGACCTCGCCGCCACCGTCAGCGGGGAGATCCTGCACGCCGACGGCGGGATGCACGCCGTCCGGATGGGCACCGGACCGGCCTTCGCGGAAGGAGGCGCGGCATGACGCCCGCCATCGTCGGGGTGGGCGCCGCCCTGCCCGAACGCGTCGTCCCCAACGCCTACTTCGAGCGGATCGGCGCCTCCCCGGAGTGGATCGTCAAACGGACCGGCATCGAGGAGCGCCGCTTCCTCCCGCCGGACGGCCGGCTCGCCGACCTCGTGGTGGCCGCCGCCGAGCAGGCGCTGCGCAGCTCCGGGCGCACCGCGGCGAGCATCCGGCACGTCCTCGGTGGCCGAACTAGCCGAAACCCTCGCCCAGGTGGAGCAGTCCCAGGGCTGGCCGGACGGTGCGGACGGCCCGCGCGGGCGGACCAGCGGCAAG
>NZ_JBSFJC010000362.1:0-2403 GCF_053597855.1 Kitasatospora sp. NPDC001225 | reverse complement strand
GGGCCGCCCCGCCGTGCGCGGAACAGGGGGTGCTTCTTCCCGCTTCGTTGTTGTGGATCTGCGCGACCGGGTCGTTGGTCCGGCCCTGGGTGATGGTGATCGCGAAGTCCGGCTTGACGAAGGTCTGTTGGCTGCCCAGGGTGCGCCCTGCCAGGCGCCGAGGAAGGTTCTCGCTCTCCGGAGCCGGCGCGCCCGTTTCCAGGTCAGGACGGCGGAGCTGGGCGGAGAGGGGCGGCGGGTGGCCGGGGCCGGCTCAGCTCCGGGCGGCTCCGCTGGGGGCGGTGCCGGGGGCCTCCGCCGGGGTGCGGCTCGGGGCGGCGTCACCGTCGGGCGTGCCGCTCCCGTTCGGGCCGTGCCCGTTCGCGGCGCCGTCGGGCGTGCTGCTCCCGTTCGCGCCGGGCCCGTCCCGGTCAGTGAGGGCGGCCGGCCCCGGGAGGTGCGCCTGGTGGTCCGGCGGGTAGAACTGCCGGGCCCAGTGCCGCATCGCGCCGATCGGCCCGTCGCCCGGGGCGAGCTTCGGTGGCGACATGTACCGCTTGGTGGACCAGATCGGGAAGTCGGCCGCGGTGAACTCCAGGTTGCGCTTGAACATCGGGCCCGCCAGCAGCCTGGTGACCGCCCGGCTGACCGTCCGGGCGACGACCGGGGGCAGCCCGGACGGCTCCGACATGACGAAGCGGCTCGCCTGCCGCAGCTGCATCCGGCCGGGAGCGACCTGGGTGGCCATGACCAGCGAGCAGATCTCCAGGCCCAGCGAGGGCGTGTGCACGTCGGTGTGCAGGGCGGTGAGGCCGTACCCGTCCACCTCGACCTGGACCTCGCGCAGGCCGAGCAGCGGGAAGGTCTCCCGGACCAGCATCGAGATGTGGAAGGTGGTGCCGTCGAACTCCACCGGCTTCGCCAACTCGCCCTGCGGCCAACCGTGCAGGGTGACGAAGTGGCCCAGGTCGAAGGAGTTCTCCATGACGTCCTGGGCGTAGCCGGGCATCTCGAAGGAGGTGTAGCGCAGGGGCTGCCGCCCGTCGTCGATCCGGTGCCAGGCGGGGATCTCCCAGTCCGGCTCCCGGCCGTCGTGGTGGCGCCAGACGAAGACGGCCTCGTTCACCTCGCGCACCGGCAGCGGCGTCAGTGCCGCCTTGGGCGGCTGGGTGCCGTACCCGGTGCGCACGCAGCGGCCCTCGGCGTCGAAGGCGAAGCGGTGGAAGGGGCAGACCAGGTGGTCGCCCTCGACCGCGGCCAGGCCGAGGTGGGCGCCGAGGTGCGGGCAGTACGGGCGGATCGCGCGGAGGCGGCCGTTGCGCAGCCGGTACAGCACGACGTCCTCGCCCGCGAGTTGGCGGGTGAGGACGGTGCCGGGCCTGAGCTCGGCGGAGAAGGCGAGTGCGGACCAGCCGTCGGGGTAGGGCAGTGCCGGTGGCAGGGCGACATCGGCCGCGGTCGGGCGGCTGCTGACGGGGTGGACGTGCTTGGACACGCGCATGAAGAAGTCTCCTGTCGGTCTGTCCGGCGCCGCCCCTCCCAGGCGATTAGCGCTCGAACAGAATGGATTTCCGATGCTAGCCATGGAACGGGAGCCCGTGCACGGACAATCTCCCTAACTCACAACAAGTCTGATGATCCGTCGGGTAGACCGGTTCAAGGATTCGACAGGTCCCAGCCACTCGCCCGGCCCCGGGGCCACGGGGGTATTCGGGCAGGTAGGCGCGGCCTCGACGCCCGAGCGGGGCCGAAGGGGGGCCGGTGGGGCGGCGGGCCGCACCCGGGGCGGAACCGGGCCGCCCGGCCCGGGCGCTATTCGTACGGGCCCGTACCGTGGGGCGATCGGCGACGGCGACGGATTCCGCGGTCCCGGCGTGACGGGAATGCGGATCCGGCCGACCGACGCGGTTCCCCCCGATTTCCCCTCGGCCCTTTGCGGACGCACCGCGCGGTGATTGCCCCACGCGGTCGAGGAGGGGTCGAGAGGTGCTGGAAAGGGCTTTCTGCCGGGGGTGGGGTGTGTTGTGGTGGGTGGCAGGGGAGCCCTGGCCGCGGACGGCTCGACGGCCGTGGGTGGGCGGAGCGCCGCTGGTCGGTGACGTACCGGTGGCGTAGACGCTCGCGCATGGAACTGAGAGCGGCGGCTATGGATCGCCGGGCCAGGGGGGATTTGAATTGGTGCCACGACGACGAACCGATCGGGCGCAACCGGCGCCTCCGAAGGACCGGTCGTCGGTGATTCCTCCGAGTCTTGGAATGAGGGTGTGTGTGATGGCTGGTGTGGTGGATCTCGCGGTCGAGTCCGGTGTCGTGCTGGTGGTCGGTGGGACGGGGAAGACGGGTCGCCGGGTGGCGGACCGGCTGACGGCCCTGGGGTACGGGGTGCGGGTGGGGTCGCGTTCGGGTGCGGTGCCGTTCGAGATC
>NZ_JBSFJC010000361.1:0-2436 GCF_053597855.1 Kitasatospora sp. NPDC001225 | reverse complement strand
ACGGCACCCTGCGCCTGCAGGGCACCTACGACGCGGTCATCGCCGCCTGCATCGACCGGCTCCGTACCGCGTGGCAGGCTGGGGGCATGTGCGGCCGCTTCGTCTCCACCACCACGCCCCAGGACCTCGTCTCCCTGCTCGGGGAGCTCCGGTGGGACCCGGCCGAGACCTTCGCGCCGAGCTGGAACGTCGCCCCGACCGACCCGGTCCCGGCCGTCCTGGAACGCGTCGACCGGGACACCGGCGAACTGCTGCGCCAACTGCGCCCGCTGCGCTGGGGCCTGGTCCCGTCCTGGGCCAAGGACCCGTCCGGCGGCGCCCGCCTGATCAATGCCCGCTCGGAGACCGTCGACACCAAGCCGGCCTTCCGCAAGGCCTTCACCACCCGCCGCTGCGTGATCCCCGCCGACGGCTACTTCGAGTGGCGCGAGGTCCCCGCTGCCGCCGACCGGAAGAAGTACAAGCAGCCCTACTTCCTCAGCACCGGCGGCCTGATGCTGATGGCCGGCCTCTACGAGTTCTGGCGCGACCCCACCCGCCCCGAGGACGACCCGCTCGCCTGGCTCGCCACCGCCACCGTCATCACCACCGACGCCACCGACTCCGCCGGCCGCGTGCACGACCGGATGCCCCTCACCATCGCCCCCGACGACCTCGCCACCTGGCTCTCCCCCGCCCACACCGACCCCGCCGAACTCCACCACCTACTGCACAGCCCCGCCGACGACACCCTGCGCGTCCGCGCCGTCCCCACCACCGTCAACAGCGTCCGCAACAACGGCCCCCACCTGCTGGACACCGCCCCGGACCCACTGGGCCTGGCGGACTGAGGCCGAACCAGGGAGATTCCCAATGATGTTGTCAAGCCAGGGCGGTGACGCCTCGTGACTGCCTTACTGCGCTGGGGCGGCGTTCTTGGGCGCAACTGCATCGAAGGTGCGGCTGTCGCGTATGAGGGCCCAGAGCACGTTGAGACGGCGCCTGGCGAGGGCCAGGACGGCCTGCTTGTGGGACTTGCCCTCGTCGCGCTTGCGCCGGTAGAACGCCTTCGAGACGGGGCAGTGGACAGCGGCGACCTGGGCGGAGAGGTAGAACATCCGCAGGAGTCTTCGGCTGTAGCGGCGGGGCCGGCGGAGGTTGCCGCTGACCTTGCCGGAGTCGCGGGGCACGGGGGCGAGGCCGGCGACCCCGGCGAGGCGGTCGGGACTGCCGAAGGCGGCCATGTCGCCGCCGGTGGCGGCGATGAACTCGGCGCCGAGCATGTCGCCGATGCCGGGCATGCTGGTGATCACCTCGGCGTGGGGGTGCTCGCGAAACCGGCCCTCGATCAGGGCTTCGAGCTCGGCGATCTCCTGGTCGAGGGACATCACCTCCCTGGCCAGGGTGTGGACCATCCTGGCGGCGGTCTTCTCCCCGGGAACGGCGGTGAACTGGGCCTCGGCGGCCGTGACCGCGGCTTCGGCCGTGCTCTTCGCCGTGGGCGCGGTGCGCACGCCATGACTCTTCAGCCAGGCCGCCAGTCGGGCCCGACCGATGCGCCGGAGTGCGGCCGGCGTCCGGTAGCCCGTCAGCAGCACGAGGGCGCTCTTGGAGACGCTGTAGTCGAAGGCCCGTTCCAGGGCCGGGAAGTACTCCAGCATCTGGGCGCGCAGCCGGTTGATGGCACGGGTGCGGTCGGCGGACAGGTCCATGCGGCGGGCGGTGAGGATCTTCAGATCGACTGCGATCTCGCCGGCCTGGTCCAGCGGTTGCAGGTCGCGGCGCATGCGGGCGGTGTCGGCGATGACGAAGGCGTCCTTGGCGTCCGTCTTCCCGTTGCCCCGGTAGGCGGCCGAGGCGTGGTGCACGGTCCGGCCGGGGATGTAGAGCAGCTTCTGCGAGTGGTTGACCAGGAGCGCGATCCACAGCGCGGCGCCGCCCGCGTTCAGGTCCACCGCCCACGTCACCGGGTTGCCGTCGGCCAGCTCCAGGACGTCGCTGAGCAGTTCCAGCAGTTCGGCCTCGTTGTTCGGCACCCGGCGGGAGAGCACCGTCTTCCCGTCCGTGTCGATCGCCGTGCAGTGGTGCTCGGCCTTGCCCGCATCCGTCCCGGCCCACAGTTCGGGCATCCAATCCTCCTCGCTCGACGTGCCTGTTCACAGTCCCAGCAGACGACCTCGCCGACATGTCCATACGAGCGATCTTGTTCCGCGCATCCCAATCAGCGGCCGAGTCGTCGCGGGATGCCGGGCGGCCAATCTCCCTCAGCCACGGACGCGGCAATGACATGACAGCCACACCCGGCATCCCTGGGTGCCCTGATCTTACGAATGACCAGAACGATCCCACGAAGAAAGGTATGGATGTCATGGCTCAGCAGATGGAACCGACGACCGGGCAGAAGGACACGGCCGAGGGCGGTCGCGCTCCCGAGTCGGCGCAGGAACAGCTCCTGTG
>NZ_JBSFJC010000360.1:0-2440 GCF_053597855.1 Kitasatospora sp. NPDC001225 | reverse complement strand
AACTCTCCGGCGTCCAGGGCCCGTTGACCTGCAGCCTGGTCGCCGTCTCGCACACCGGCGAGCAGCAGACGGTCACCACCTGGTCCGTCCCGGCCCGGACCGTTGCTAAGACTGGCTTCGAGCCATTCCCTCCGGCTCCCATCCCCGAGGAGGCATCCTCATGGGTGCTACAACAGCTCCAACCGCTTCGACGGCCGGGACGGCCGAGGCCGCCGCGAAGCCCGACGCCGACGCGGTGCACATCCTCTGGATCAACGCGGGCCTCAGCTGCGACGGCGACTCCGTCTCGCTGACCGCCGCGATGCAGCCGAGCATCGAGGAGATCGTCACCGGCGCGCTGCCCGGCCTGCCCAAGGTCGCCGTGCACTGGCCGCTGATCGACTTCGAGTGCGGCCCGGTCCAGGGCGCGGACAACTTCGTCGAGTGGTTCTTCAAGGCCGAGCGCGGCGAGATCGAGCCGTTCGTGCTGGTCGTCGAGGGGTCCATCCCCAACGAGAAGATCAAGAAGGAGGGCTACTGGTGCGGCTTCGGCGACGACCCCGCCACCGGCCAGCCCATCACCACCAGCGAGTGGCTGGACCGGCTCGCCCCGAAGGCGACCGCCGTGGTGGCGATCGGCACCTGCGCCACGTACGGCGGCATCCACGCGATGGCCGGCAACCCGACCGGCGCGATGGGCGTGCCGGACTACCTGGGCTGGGACTGGAAGTCCAAGGCCGGACTGCCGATCGTCTGCGTGCCGGGCTGCCCGATCCAGCCCGACAACTTCGCCGAGACGCTCACCTACCTGCTGTACCAGCTGGCCGGCTCCGCGCCGATGATCCCGCTCGACGACAAGCTGCGGCCCGCCTGGCTGTTCGGCGCCACCGTGCACGAGGGCTGCGACCGCGGCGGCTACTACGAGCAGGGGCAGTTCGCCACCGACTACGGCACGCCCGAGTGCCTCGTCCGGCTCGGCTGCTGGGGCCCGGTCGTCAAGTGCAACGTCACCAAGCGCGGCTGGACCAACGGCATCGGCGGCTGCCCGAACGTGGGCGGCATCTGCATCGCCTGCACCATGCCGGGCTTCCCGGACAAGTTCATGCCCTTCATGGACCCGCCGCCCGGCTCGCACGTCTCCACCGCCGCCAGCAGCGCGTACGGCTCGGTGATCCGCAGGCTGCGCGCGATCACCCAGAGCACCCTCGACAAGGAACCCAAGTGGCGCCGCACCGGCAGCCGCCTGACCACGGGCTACCGCCCGCCCTGGTGACGCCGCGGGGCCGCACGCCGCCCGGTGTGCGGCCGCCGCCTTCCCCCGCCCCGTCCGCCGGGCTCCCCTCCGCGGAGACCCCGCTCCCACGGCCCCCGTCCGCACGGCCCCCGCTCGCCGAGGCCCCGCTCCCAGAGACAAGGACACGACAGACACGATGGCAACACCGACCACCAGGGCGGCCGGCGACGGCAGCGGCCTGACCGAGATGTCCTGGGACCCGATCACCCGGATCGTGGGCAGCCTGGGCATCCACACGAAGATCGACTTCAAGCAGAAGCGGGTCGCGGAGTGCTACAGCACCTCCTCGGTCTTCCGCGGCTACAGCGTCTTCATGCGCGGCAAGGACCCGCGCGACGCCCACTTCATCACCAGCCGGATCTGCGGGATCTGCGGCGACAACCACGCCACCTGCTCCGTCTACACGCAGAACATGGCGTACGGGGTGAAGCCCCCGCACCTGGGGGAGTGGATCATCAACCTCGGTGAGGCCGCCGAGTACATGTTCGACCACAACATCTTCCAGGAGAACCTGGTCGGGGTCGACTACTGCGAGCGGATGGTCCGCGAGACCAACCCCGGCGTGCTGGAGCTCGCCGAGCGCACCGAGGCCCCGCACGCCGGCGACCACGGCTACAAGACGATCGCCGACATCATGCGCTCGCTCAACCCGATCGAGGGCGAGTTCTACCGCGAGGCGCTCCAGGTCAGCCGGTACACCCGGGAGATGTTCTGCCTGATGGAGGGCCGCCACGTGCACCCCTCCACGCTCTACCCGGGCGGCGTCGGCACCGTCGCGACGGTGCAGCTGTTCACCGACTACCTGACCCGGCTGATGCGCTACGTCGAGTTCATGAAGAAGGTCGTGCCGCTGCACGACGACCTCTTCGACTTCTTCTACCAGGCCCTGCCCGGCTACGAGGAGGTCGGCCGGCGCCGGGTCCTGCTCGGCTGCTGGGGCAGCCTCAACGACCCGGACCACTGCGACTTCACGTACCGCAACATGACGGACTGGGGCCGGCGGATGTTCGTCACCCCCGGCGTCGTGGTGGACGGCAAGCTCGTCACCAACGACCTCACCGAGATCAACCTCGGCATCCGCATCCTGCTCGGCAGCTCCTACTACGAGGACTGGCAGGGCAAGGAGCTGTTCGTCACCCACGACCCGCTCGGCAACCCCGTCGACCC
>NZ_JBSFJC010000359.1:0-2440 GCF_053597855.1 Kitasatospora sp. NPDC001225 | reverse complement strand
GATCTGGCATCCGCGGAGGTTCGTGATCGGCGCGTCGGTGGCGGAGTACGCGTAGAACCGGGCCTGGGAGCGGGCTGACCTGGCGACGGCTCGGTGGAGGGTCGCCGCGCTGTTCGCCGGCCTCGGGTACCACCTGCACGACGGCGTTCCACCGAATCCGACCAAGCAGGAACTGACCGACGCCCTCAACGCGTTCTGTACTTCGCCGGAACGCCGGGAGGAAGACCTGCTCGCGGTGTACCTGTCTTGCCACGGCGACATCCTGGACTCCACCGGCGAGCACGTCCTGATCACCGCTGACACCGATCCGGACCGGCTGTCGTACACGGGGCTGCCGACGGCGGAGCTGACGCGGGCGATGCTGCTCGACACCCGGATCCGGCGGGTGCTGCTGATGCTGGACGCCTGCTACGTCGGCCACGGCGGCAACCAGCTGGCTGCCGCAGCACTGGAACGCCTTGGACAGACCTGGGGCACCGGGTCCGGGTCGGGACTCGTCATCGTGTCCTCTGCCCAGCCCCACCAGGAAGCGGTGGCCGACCTGTTCCCGCGCCTGCTGGAGGACGCGGTGAACGGCCTGGCGGTAGCCGGCCGCGGCCCTGACACGCTGTCGGTGAGCACCGTGGTCCAGCATATGAACGACGCCCCGGAGCGGCCCGACCACCAGCGGATCGGCCTGGCGATGGTCGGCCTGGACGGGGAGCCGCCCGCGTTCCTCCCCAACCCGCGCCACGACGCCCGCCTCAGCGCCGTCGACCTCGCGGTGCAGCAGGAGGCTGCCTTCGGTGAACAGGACCGGCGGCGGGAGACCGAACTCGTCACCCGACTGCTGCTCCGCGCCATGGGTTACCAGAGCCACGACACCGGCGAGGGCACCGAACCGGGGTGGTGGTTCAGCGGCCGTCACGCCGCCCTCACCGACCTCGCCGCCTGGCTCAGCACCCGCAGAGACGGCGACACGGCCGGGTGCCGGGCGGTGACCGGGGGACCAGGCTCCGGCAAGACCGCCGTCCTCGGAATGATCGCCGCCCTCACCCACCCCGAACGCCGCCGCACGGTCCCCCTCCACACCCTCGGCTTGCCCCCCGACCTCCTCAACCTCGGCGCACTGAACGCCGCCGTCTACGCCCAACGCCTCACCGACACCGACATCCTCGATGCGCTGTGCGCAGCCGCCCGCGTCCAGGCCGAAACCGTCGGCACGTTCCTCGACGCCCTCGGCCGACAGAACCGCCCACGCCCGTTGACCGTCCTCATCGACGCCCTCGACGAGGCCGCCACCCCAGACAGCCTCTGCACCACCATCCTGCGCCCGCTCCTCCAGCACTCCCGCGGCCGCATCCGCCTCCTTCTCGGCACCCGCCCCAACCTCCTGCCCCGCCTGCCTCTCACCGACGACCAGGTCCTCGATCTCGACAGCGGCCGCTATGCCGACCCGGAAGCCCTCACCGCCTACGCCGCCCGCACCCTCCTCCAGGCCCGACGTACCTCCCCCTACCGGCGCTCCCCGGGCGCCGTCGAACCGGTTGCCCGCAAGGTCGCCGGCGCAGCCCGCCACTCCTTCCTCATCGCCCGCATCACCGCAGGCACCCTCGCCGCCGCCCCCACGATCCCCGATCCCACCGACACCGCCTGGCACGTCGCCCTGCCCCGCCATGCCGGCGACGCCATGCGCCACGACCTCCACCAACGCCTCGGAGCCGACGCCCGGCGAGTCACCGACCTCCTGCGTCCCCTCGCCTACGCCCAGGGCCAGGGCCTGCCCTGGGAAGACCTCTGGGCCGCCCTCGCCACCCGCCTCTCCGGGCGCGCCTACACCGACGACGACATCGTGTGGCTGCGCGAACAGGCGGGCGCCTACATCGTCGAAGCGACCGAAGGCAACCGCTCCGCCTACCGCCTCTACCACGAGGCGCTGGCCGAACACCTCCGCGAGAACACCGACCCGAGGGCCGTCCACGCCGCGTTCACCCACGTCCTCACCGACCGGGTCCCCCAGCGGGCCGACGGCAGCCGCGACTGGTCCCGGGCCCACCCCTACACCCTCCACCACCTCGCCCACCACGCCGCGCAGGCAGGTCTCCTGGACGAGGTGCTCACCGACAGCGAGTACCTCGTACACGCCGTGCCCCGCGGTCTCACCCCGTACCTCCACCAGGCCCGGAGTGACACGGCCCGCCTGACCGCCGCCGTCTACCGCACCGGCCTTCACCTCCACCACGACGCGGAACCGCCCACGAGACGACAGACCCTCAGCCTCGATGCCGCCCGCGCCGGAGCCCACGGCCTCCACCGTGATCTCACCCGGCACATCCCGTCCGATACCTGGACAGCACAGTGGGCTACCGGCAGTACCTTCAACCCCGCCCTGCGGGACACTCTCACTGGACCATCCCGACCCTGCGGACGGCCGTGCTGCCCGCTCCGCCGCGCTCCTGAC
>NZ_JBSFJC010000358.1:0-2448 GCF_053597855.1 Kitasatospora sp. NPDC001225 | reverse complement strand
AGTGTGAGGTGGACCGCCGGGCGAGGTGCCAGCCTGTGGGCTGGTCCTTTTCCCAGCGGCCTCCTCCCGAACCCGTCGTGCGACGTTAACCGCAACGGGCTCTCCAGTGACTTCCGTGAGGTGTGCTTTCGCAGTCAACGTGGATGTCGTTGTGGCAGGTTGGGCAGACGAGTAGGGTCACTCGTTTCCTCCTGGCCATTTCGGCAGCCCAGTTGGGTTGTTCCTGCCCGAAGAGGCCGAGGTCGGCAAGCTTGCGGATCTGGTGGACCGTGATGTCCTCGGTCGCTCCGCAGAGCTCACAGGTCCCGGCCAACAGCCTTCTGACCAGCTCGCGTTGGCGTGGTGCAGAGACTGCCTGGACAGGATCGCGGTCCTTGAGAACCGCGCTCTTTCTGCGCTGGAGTGGGATTCCGCCGAACCGGGCGACCAGTGGTTTGCTGCTCGGGGCGCGGGTGATGCTGACCTGGAGGCACTTGCGCGGCCCGGCCGGGGTTTCGATGGTGGCCTTGTACTTGCGGGCCATCTTCGACACGGTCGAGCGGTGCTTGTTCGCCAGGGAGCACAGCAGCGAGGACTGCATGACCCAGTGCAGCCGGTTCAGTCGGTGGACGTCGCCGGCCAGCAGGTAGTACTGGACGATCCCGCGATACCTGGCACCGAAGATGCCGACGAGACTGTAATCGTCGTGCCTGTACATCGACGGCTGATGTGCGGGTTTTCCGCGTTTCAGGTAGGGCGCGCATTTGGCTTTGATCACGTCTTTCGGGACATGGAGGGCGATGGTTCCGTTCACCGAGCGGCGGAGCCGCCGGTTTCCCTTCTTCCGCTCGGACCTCCCGTCGTCCCGCTGGGTCCTGATCTCGTAACCGAGGAATCTGGCAGCTTCGGTTCTGGCATGGGTGACCAGGGTTTTCTCCTCGGACAGTTCCAGCTTGAGGTCATCGCGCAGGAACCGCGCGAGGCGCTGTTTGATCTCGTCGGCCTCGGCCTTGGGTCCGGCGAACCCGAGAAGGGTGTCATCGGCATATCTCACATAACGCAGGCGGCGGTATCCCGGATCGTTCATGTCCTGACTCGGGAGAGAATGAAGCCGCTTGCGCAAGGCGCGCACGGCGGTGCGGTCTCCGCGCCTTCGTGCACGCCGGATAGCGTCTCCGACCCTGCGGTATTCGGGGTTCCTCGCCCTGAGTCCGCCTCGGGTGTATTCCGGCAGGAGAACTTTCTCGACGAAGGAGTCCAACCGGTGCAGGTAGATGTTGGACAGGATGGGCGATAGGACACCGCCTTGCGGAGCGCCACTCAGCGTGGCATTCCAGTTCCAGTCCTCCAGGTATCCGGCTTTGAGCATGTTGCGCACAAGCCGCAGGAACCGGTTGTCGTGGATCTTCTCGGCCAGTGTTTCGAGCATCAACCGATGGTCGAGCGCGTCGAAGCACTGGGCGATATCGCCCTCGATGAACCAGCTGGTCCCGGTCCAGGTACGGGCCACGTCGCGCAGTGCGGTGTGGCAGCCCCGGTGGGGACGGAAACCATGGGAGTGGTCGGAGAACTGCGGCTCGTAGTACGCCTCCAGCAGGAGACGCATCACCTCACCGACCAGCTTGTCCGTCCAGGACGGCAACCCCAGCGGCCTTCGCTTCCCGTTCTTCTTCGGGATGAAAACCCGCTTGACCGGCTTGAACCGGTGGCGCTCGTGGCGCATCGCGTCGACGACGCGTCCGATCTTCGCCAGCGACATGCCGTCCGCGGTTTCCCCTGTCGCCCCGGGCGTCATCGCCCCCTTGTTGGAGTAGATGCGCCCGTAGGCCATGAGATACAACTGCGGGTTGAACATCTGCCGATAGAGCTCCTCGCACGGCAGGCCGCGCCTGCCGCGTTCACGGAGGATATCAAGTACCGCTTCGGCGCTCTGCATTACGCATACCTCCCGGTTCCGTTGATATCCGGTCACCTGTGTCCCTTGGCCCTGTGGACGGCTTTCCCGTCCTCCCTGGCAGGTCGTGACTCCTGCGACTACTACGGACACTCCGTCACCATGGGGCTCGCGCCCTTTAGGTGATCCCCTGTTCGTCCTAGTTGTACGTATCAGCGCGACTTAGGTGCCCCACTCATCTCCTTGAATGCCCTCGCTGGACATCGTCCCACTCCCCGGAGTTGCATCGGCGTTCGAAGAACCTGATGCAGGAAGTGGCGCCGGCTTCGGATACCTTTCCGGCGGATCTGTCTTTGAATCGACTGGAGATTAGGGTTCAGGCAATCCAGCTTTCACCATATCGCGCGGGCCTCGCGGTGCACCGTCCCCGATATCTGGACCCGGCCACCGCTTTACTGGCATGCTACGGTCCCCTTAGTCTTTCGACGCCAGGTAAGCCATTGGGCCCAGGAATAACCTCCGAATTCCTCCCGGCTATGCCAGGGATACAACCAGGCGCTTTCAGGGCGCACTCG
>NZ_JBSFJC010000357.1:0-2481 GCF_053597855.1 Kitasatospora sp. NPDC001225 | reverse complement strand
GCTTCTGCGGTCTTCGCCCGAGGGTTCCCGCCTCTTCCCCAGCATGAGGTTGACCTGAGGGCCGCCTTCCGTATGCATCGGCAGAACGTGGTCCGGGCCGACCGCCCCGGTCAGCCCGGCGAGAGCGGCCCGGTACCCCTCGACGGCCCGGTCCAGGTCGCCGGAGGCCTCGTCCACCCGGGCCAGCGTGGCGCGGCTGCCGAGGGTGTCCGGATGGTCCGGGCCCAGCAGCCGGGTGCGCTGCTCCAGCACGGTGGTGATCAGCGACCGGGCCCGCTCCAGGTCGCCGGCCGCCCGGCAGGCCGACGCGAGGTTGTTCCGGCTGAGCACGGTGTCGCGGCTCTCCGGGCCGAGCAGGCGCTCCTGGGCGGCGAGCACCTCCTCGAACCGGAGCACGGCCCGGCGGTGGTCGCCCAGCCGGTGGTGGACGGCCGCGAGGTTGCCGCGGCTGCGCAGTGTGTCGGGGTGGTCCGGGCCGAGTACCTCCAGGCGCAGCCGGAGGGTCTGTTCGAACAGGGGGAGCGCAAGTTCCGGCTCCCCGGCCGCGGCGTGGGCGGAGGCCAGCATGCTGAGGCTGACCAGGGTGTCGGGGCTCTCCGGGCCGAGCACGCCGGTGCGCTGGGCCAGGACCGTCCGGCAGAGGTCGAGGCCGGTCCCGACGTCACCGGTGGTCAGGCAGAGGTAGGCGAGGTTGCTGCGGCTGAGCAGGGTGTCCGGGTGCTCCTCGCCGAGGGCGGCCGCACGCCGCGCCAGGACGTCCCGGTAGATCCGCCCGGCCGGTTCCAGGTCGCCCGCCGACTCGTGGGCGTAGCCGAGGTTGCTCAGGCAGCTGAGGGTGTCGGGGTGCTCGGGGCCGCAGAGCTCCTCCAGGCCGGCCAGCGCCTCCTGGTAGAGCGCGACCGCCCGGCGGTACCGCCCCACGTTCTCGTACGCCCCGGCGAGGTTGTTCCGCAGCCGCAGGGCGTTGATCCGGAGCATGCCCGGGGGCAGGTGCTCGTCGCCGGTGACCGCGGCCTCCCGGCCGAGCAGGCCTTCGTAGATCGCGATGGCCTGGTCGGCCCGGCCGAGGGACCCGTGGGCGCCCGCCAGGTCGCTGAGCAGGCTGAAGGTCCTGGGGTGGTCCGGGCCGAGGGCGTCCCGGCTGTCGGCGGCGGCCCGCTCGTACTCCTCGACGGCCCGCTCGGCCCGCCCGCAGGCCTGGTGGGCGTCGGCGAGGCTGCTCCGGAGGTTGAGGGTGGTCAGGTGCCCGGGGCCGTGCACCCGCAGGCTCCGCTCCAGGAGCGGTTCGAGCAGGCCGAGGGCCTGCTCGGGGCGGCCGGTCGCGAGGTGCACCCGGGCCAGGGCGGAGCCCGCCACCAGCGCGAACTCGTGGTCGGGCCCGAAGCCGTGCCTGATCTGGGCGTCGTACGCCTCGTACAGGGGCAGCGCCCGGACGCTCTGCCCCTCGGCCTCCAGGAGCAGGGCGGTGGCGGCGTAGAGGGTGAACACCGCCGGGTCGCTGTCGTCCCCCGGGTCGGTGGCGGCCAGGGCGCGGACCTGGCCGGCCAGGCGGGTCAGCTCGGCGGTGTCGCGCTCCTGCTCCCTCCCGGCCGGGTGGACGGCCGCCAGCACGGCCCGTTCGGCCTCGCGCCGGCCCCGGGGAGCGCCGCCCGGAGGGCGGGCGGCGAGGGCTTCCGCCCGCAGCGCGCCCTGGACCAGGCGGTGCACCCGGACGTCGCGCCAGGCGTAGCCGATCATGCTGTAGGCGTGCAGGACGCCGAGTGCGTCGTCGGCCGCGAGCTCGTCCGGGGCCAGCCGGGACACCAGGTCGCGCGGGCAGCCGTCGGCGTCGAGCCAGGCCAGGGCGTGCAGCAGGTCGGCCGCGACCGGATCGTCCCCGGCGACGGCCGCCAGGGTGACCTGCCAGACCCGGGCGACGGTGCGCTGCGGGTCGCGGCGGGTCGGGGCGCCGGACGGCCGGAGCCCGAGCCGGCGGCGGTAGCCGGCGACGGTGGTGCGGGTCCGGCGCAGGTAGGCGCCCGCCTGCTCCAGGGCGAGTGGCAGGCCGCCGAGTTCACGGGCCAGCTGCCCGGCCTCCCAGCGCGACCCGTCGGAGCCGTCCCACTCGGCGACCCAGGACCACAGCAGCTCGGTCGCCTGCTCGTGGGGGAGCACGTCGAGGGCGAGCAGCGCGCCGTCGGAGGCGGCGCCGAGCGTGTCCCAGTCGTCCGCGAGCCGGGTGGTGACCAGGTGGTGCCCGCGGGTGAGGCTGCCCAGGAACGGTTCGAGCAGTGCCGGGTCCTCGACGTCGTCGTACACCAGCAGCCAGCCGGTGTGGTGCTGGAGCCAGGCCAGCGCCCAGGCCGCCAGCTCCGGCGGCCGCGCGGTCCCGGCCCAGGCGGGGCTCAGCCGCCGGGCGATCCCGGTCAGGGCCTCCTCGACACCGCCCGGGGAGGAGGCGTCGATCCACCAGACCAGGTCGTACGCCGTGCGGAAGCTCTG
>NZ_JBSFJC010000356.1:0-2490 GCF_053597855.1 Kitasatospora sp. NPDC001225 | reverse complement strand
TGGCCTGCGCGGCGCCGGTGTTCGCCGGGCCCGTGCGAGGAGGGAGTGCGATGAGCAGGGTGGCGGGCGTGGAGCGCCAGGGCACGGGCAGCGGTGCGCGCAGCGTGGGCCAGCGGATGGCGGTGCTGGGTACGGCCGTGGGGGCGGCGCTGGTCCCGGCCGGCGCCGCACAGGCCAGTGTCGTCGGGGTGGGCAACGCGGTGTTCGGCAACTCCTGTGAGAACCACGACGCCGGCACCCAGGCCCTCGGGGGCACGGTCTCCGACAGCGGGACGGCGAGCGGCAACCAGCTCGGCCTGCCGCTGAGCCTGCCCCGCAACCACTGCGGCAGCAGCGGGATCGTCTGCACCGCCGTGTTCATGTCCAGCGTCTGATCCGGCAGGCCCGACGTGGTGCGAGGCAGTGGTGTCGTGGCCGGTCCCGCAGCGGCGGGCGTGTCGCTGGAGGACGCCGCCGTACGGGAGTTGGCGGCGATGAGCGGGCACGCGGTGCCGTTGGCACGGGACTGGGTGGCCGAGCGTCCACGGCTGGGTGTGGCCCGGGCGCTGCTGGTACTGGCGACGGCCGGGGGCCTGAGCGATGAGGCGCTGCGGGAGGAGCTGGTGGTCGCGTACCGGGACGCCCAGGCGGCGGACGCCCGGTCGGCGAGCCTGGTGTACGGGGTCTTCCTCTACACCCACCGGCAGTTCCGGCTGACGGCCGACCACCTGGTGACGCATTTCGCGCGGTGGCCCGGGGACGAGGTGGCCTCCCTCATGCTGGACGCCTTCCACGCCTGCGGGGACGCCGGCTACCGCGCGCACGGCGACGCGCTGGCCGAGCAGCAGTACGCCCTGGCCGGCGCGGACAGTTGGCCGTGGGCAGGCAGGCTCGCGTGGACCCGGGCCGAGCAGGGGCGCGTCGAGGAGGCGCTCGAACTGGCCGGGCACACCCTGGCCCACTACCCGCGTTCCGGGCTCGCCGCGCATGCCCGCGCGCACGCCGAGCACGAACTGGGAGCGGGCCCCGCCTCCACCGCCTTCCTCGACCGGTGGCTGGCCGTCGACCCGCAGGCGATGCAGTTCAAACACCTCACCTGGCACGCCGCCCTGCAGTCGCTGGCCTGCGGGGACTTCGCGGACGCGCGCCGCCGGGCCGACGAGGTCCTGGGCCGCGCGGACGTGGGGATGCGGTCGGCGACGAACTGGCGCCTGCTGCTGGCCGGGCAGCGACCCGCCGGCCGCTGCGACCTCGACCACGTCCGGAGCCTGCTGGCCGGACCGGGCGGCATGGCCGAGGTCTTCCACACCTTCAACCTGGCCCTCGCCCTGGCCGTCGAGGCGGCCACCGAGGACCTGGAGGCCCTGGCCCGACGGTCGGCCGCCGACGAGCGCCCCGACTACCGCGAGGTCCTCACCCCGGTCGTCCGGGCCCTCGCCCACGTCACCGCCGGCCGCGCCCGGGCGGCCGTCGACCTCCTGACCCGCCTCGGCGCGCGGGTGGAACGGATCGGCGGCGTACGGGTGGAACGCGAGATCGTCCAGGACACCCTGGCCCGCGCCCTGATCGACACCGGCGAACACGCCCGCGCCGTCACCCTGCTGCACGAGCGCGTCACCACCCGCCGCCACCACACCTACGAGGACCTCCTCCTCGCCCCCGCAGCCTCTCCGGGAGATCCGCCATGGCCGTGCCCCAGCTGATCGTCGTCTCGCCGCGCGGCAGCGGCACCCCCCTGCTGGCCCACCTCACCACCGCGCTCGGCTACACCCCCTACGGCACGATGAGCGGCACCCAGCCCGACAACGGCGAGCGGCCCGGCCCCGGCGAGGTCTCCCGCCTGCTCCGCGCCGCCTACGGCCAGGACGAGGCCGCACGCCTGCTGCGCGGGCAGCGCGACCACCGGGAAGACCTGGAAGCCGCCTTCCAGCAGGCCGTGAACGCCCTGTGGCGGGTGTGGTGGACCCGGCTGGGCCAGCCCGTCACCGCCGCCTCACCCGTCGACCCCGCCCTCGAAGAGCGCCTCACCCGCGTCCCCGACACCGACCTGCCCCGACTCCTGCCGGGCCACGGCTGCTGGTACGTCAACAGCCTGGACCTGGAACGCGCCGACGCCGGCCTCCTGCGCACCTGGCACGCCACCGCGCGGCCGCCGATCGTCTACCACCACCGCGACGTACGCGACCGCGTCGTCCAGCAGATCCACCTGCTCTCCCGACCCGCCGGGCGCGTCGGCTCCCTGCCCGACCACCTCGTCTACCGCGACATCGTCAGCGCCCTGCCCACCATGGACGCCAGGATCACCCTCGCCCTCACCGACCCCGGCTTCCCCGGCATCCGCGAAGCCCGCCACTGCCAGTGGCTGCTGCGCCACCCCGCCGTCTGCGTCCTCACCCACGAGGAACTCGCCGGCCCCGCCCAGGGCGGCACCACCGAGGCCCGCGACCGCGCTCTGCGCCGGCTCCTGACCGCCACCGGCCACCCCGACCCGGCGGCGGCCCTCGCCGCCCT
>NZ_JBSFJC010000355.1:0-2495 GCF_053597855.1 Kitasatospora sp. NPDC001225 | reverse complement strand
GCTCGGTCCACGAGACCATGGCGGACGCCACCGGCCCCGACGGAGCCGGTGCACACGACGGCCGTGCCGGTCTACGGCAGGCAGGCGGTGGGGCGGTCGGCAACGCGCCCGGGGTACGGACGGGGACGCCGAGATCCTCGGCCTTGGCGCGCTTGGAGCCGGCCGTCTCCCCGACAACCAGGAGGGTGGCGCACTCGGAGACCGAGGAGGAGGCCTTGCCGCCCACGCGTTCGATCAGCTCGTCCAACTCGTTGCGGGACAGCTCGGCCAGCACACCGGTCACGCTGCCCGTGACGACCACCACCTCCCCCGCGGACCCACCACCGTCGGCCGCCGCGTTCTCGACGCCGCTTCAGGCCGCGGCCTCGGGGCCGCTGACGGAGGTGCCGACACCAAAGGTGGCAAAGAGGCCCAGCAGCATGGCGAGGCCAGCGAGTTCGACGGCGACGACGCGGCCCTTCTCGGCACCGGCGCCGTCGACGCCGGGTAGGGCCCCGGCGTTGACGGCACGGATCTCCGCCATCGACCCCAAGAACGCGGCGATCCGACGAAACATCTCCACGGCGTACTGGACGGCGAGCAGAGCCTGGCGCCCGTCCCAGCTGCGCCACGTCGGCCAGGGCCTTGGCATCGAGTACCCAGGCCGCGCCGCGGTACACGAGAGTGCTCAGTGGGGGTGCGGCGGTGCCGCTTCTACGGCCGGGTGTGGACGATCCGGCGGGCGGTGCGGAACATCTCGGCACCGTGGGCACCGTCGGGGAAGCGCTCAACGACGCGGTGGTGCACGTGCTGGCGGTAGGCCAGGGCGGTCAGGCTGCCGAAGACCTCCATGTCGAGCTGCTGCTGGGAGGCGAAGCAGGCCAGCGCGTCCCGCTTGGCTGTCAGGAGTTCGGGTGTCCCGACGAAGAAGCGGTTGGGTTCGAAGTTCCGGCTGCAGGGGGAGCGGAAGTAGAGCAGGTCGGCAGCCTCACGCATCGCGACGGCGGTGACCTCCTCACCGGTGACAGCGTGGTCGAGGTGTTGGTCGTCGGGGCACTGGGTGTAGACGGCGTCGGGCCACTCGAGGCCGAAGGTGTCGAACAGGGTGGCGTTGACGGCGCCGCGGCAGTCGGTGGAGCGCGTGTCGGGGATCGTGGAGAACGTGTACCGGCCGATGCCGAGGATCTTCGCGGCGGCCAGGCACGCGGCGCGGCGTACACCGTCGTCCATCCCGGGGCGTCCGTCGCTCAGGCCGTGGACGCGGACTCGGTCGCCGACGATGGCGTGGTGGAGCAGTTGAGACCTTCGGCCAACTGCCCGTAGTGCCGCGCGCATTGCCGCCACGATCGACCGGTTCCGGTTGCACCGGTCCTGCCGCGCGCTACCGGCACCTGGGCCGGGCGGGTCAGCGGGATCGCCGAGTGGTTGCCCGCAAGACGGTTACGCCCGGGAGCTCCGGCATCTCCGCGGGCCCCCGGACCGGTCCTGACCGGCTCGTCAGACCGGGCGCTGCTCGTACGCGGCGACGATCTGCCGGGACAGGCGTCCGCGATCGCTGACCTCGTGTCCGTTCTCCCGTGCCCAGTTGCGGATCCGCCGGCTGTGGTCGGGCGGCATAGGCGTACGGGCCGGGCGTACGGGGCCGGAGCTGGGGATCCGGCCCCGGACCTCGCGTCCGTGACTCGTATAGGGGGCCAGGGAGCGGCGCAGCTGTTCGGCGTTGCTCTCGTTCAGGTCGATTTCGTACCGCTGGCCGTCCAGTGCGAATCGGATGGTCGTGTGGGCGGGTCCGCCGACGAGATCGTCCTCGAGAACGATGTGAATACGTTGGGCCATGGCGTGGCCTTTCTGGTCCGAGGCGGATGCTTCGTCGGCGCATGGTATGGGGTGCGGGTATTTGTTTCCTAATTGATTATTCGTGTCCACCGGGTCTCGGTCCTCGGCGGGGGAGTCTCGCGCAGGCGGGGGACGGGGCCGTTCCGGTCAGGCGCGGCGGCGTCCTGCGTCGGCGAGGCGGCGGTCGCGGCGGCTGCGGCGCAGGGAGGCGACGAAGGTGGCCACGGAGACGGTGATGACGACGGCGCTGACGACGAGCAGGACGAGGTCGGGGTTCGGAACCCGGGTCATGGCGACGGTGAGGGCGGCGAGGAGGACGACGACGCCCAGGCCTTTGAAGACGTTCATGCGGTGCTGTGGTCTTTCGGTTATTTCCACGTGGAGACGCGTGTCATGTACGACTTGATGACGGAGGAGACGAGCCAGTAGGTGCGGACCACCGTGAAGACGAGTTCCGGTATCAGCAGGGCCTCGACGATCATGGCCTTGGGGCCGAGCTTGCGGACCCTAAGCGCCGGGTAGAGGATCCAGAAGCCGATCATCGCCCAGAACAGCGGCGCGTGGCTGACGCCGAACCGCGCGATGGCGGCCACCTGCTTGGTGCCCCAGCCGAGGATGTAGGCGGAGGCGATGAGCCCCATGATCAGGGTGCTGATCGAGTGCCAGGTGAACTTCGTCCA
>NZ_JBSFJC010000354.1:0-2510 GCF_053597855.1 Kitasatospora sp. NPDC001225 | reverse complement strand
GCGCCAGGCAGGCGCGTACCGGCGGGAACGGCGCGAACATCGCCCCTACCAGGTACGGGTCCAGGTCCTGCCAGAGCTGTGACAGCCGTCGCCAGGCGAGCGCGTCCGGCCGGCCGAAGCTCCGCCCGATGTCGTCGATGTTCGCCTCCGGTCCGCGCCGCAGCAGTGCGCAGTGACCGTCGGGCAGGGGATGGGCGAGCACGATCGGCGCGTGGCTCCAGGCGAGGCCGTGCTCTTCGAGGCGCAGGGCCGCGATCACCGCGAGGCGGCGGCCAGCGGGTAGAACGAGCTGAACAGGTCGCTGACGTAGTCGGGGTGGACGCCGCGGTCGCTGCGGACAGCGCCGCCGGCCTGGTCCTGGGCCTCCAGCACCTCCACCTCCCAGCCGGCGTCGGCCAGCACGTTCGCGGCGACCAGGCCGTTCGGCCCGGCCCCGATCACGACGGCGTCGGCCATGACGGACCTCCCCCCGACGCGGACGCTTCCAGGCCGGCCGCCCGGGGCGCCTGCTCGACCGTGCGGGCGAGGCGGGCGAGCAGTCGGCGGTGGCGCAGATCCAGCACCAGGTCAGCGGGCGCCGTGTGGAGGCTCCCGCCCAGGCCCCGCAGCGGGTGCTCGTCGACGATCACCAGTGTGGCGTCGCCCCACGCGATCAGCTCGATGGCGATCCGGACGGTGCCGAGCCGCCCGGCGAAGGCCTCCAGTTCCAGCCGGTGCCCACTGTCGGACACACGTACGACGATGTGGCCTTCGAAGCGGAACGGGCCGGCGCTGACGGTGTAGCGCAAGCTCGACCCGACTGCGGGCCACCGGCCCTCACCCGGGCGGGTCCGCCCCGTGCCGGGCACCCACCGGCCGTACGCGGCCGGGTCGCCCAACACGCTCCACACCGCCTGCGGAGCCCGCTCTATCAGGACGTGTCTCACAGCCATCGGCTGTGCCTCCTTGTGTCCGGTCCCTGACGAATCACCCGTACCTCAAAAGGCGCATACCCGGTTAGTTCCCCTGAACGCGACACTCGCAGCGGCCCGTTCTCCGCCGTGGGGCAGGGCCACCCGTCCCACCGGAACCCCGACTGGTCGCCGCCGGGCCCCGTCCAGGGCAGCGTCTGTGCCGAGCCCGGCATGCCCGCCCACGGCCTGCGGGCCGGCAGGTGATTCCGCACGGACACCGGGCGGTATCACCCACGGCGGTTTCATCGCGGCGCGAGCGGTTAGCCGCTCTCCGGGCCTCGTTCGCCCACCAGGAGCCACGCCCGCGCTGTGGAGGAGTTCGGTGATGAAGGTTTCCGACTACGTGCCGCCGGCTGGGAGGCGCTGGCGGATGCGATCCTCGCGGAGACCTCCGCCGACTGCCTGCACCCCACCGGCCGGTGGCAGCGCTCCCCAGGCCGGACGGGCGTGGACGCGGCCCTGCTGCTGCCCGCCATCCGCGGCGCCCTGCCTGCCGAAGACCCGCGCGCCGTCGCCACCCTGCGAGCGGTGCGCGCCGATCTCGCGCAGGACCACCACGTCTACCGGTTCCGCCACGACCGGAGACCCCTTCAGGACGCCGAGGGCGCCTTCCTGCTGTGCGGATTCGTCATGGCCCTGGCGGAACACCAGCAGCACAACGACGTCGAAGCCGTGCGCTGGTTCGAACGCAACCGTGCCGCCTGCGGTCCGCCCGGCCTCTATGCGGAGGAGTTCGACGTCGCCCAGCGCCAGCTGCGCGGCAACCTGCCCCAAGCGTTCGTCCACGGGTTGATGCTCGAAGCCGCCGCGACGCTCGCACCCGGTCACTGAGCCCGTTGTGATCCGCCGCACCCGCGTGTCGGAGCAGCAGCGACCGCTGCGGGGTCTCGCCCGCTCGGCCCTGCCTGGCCTACTGCCCCCGCGGTTGTGCGAGCGCGCATGGCGGCGGTGTTCGCCTGCGTACGGCTTCGGGCTGCAGGACTGCCCCGGCGCCTCCAGGCTCCAAGCCGGGCGCGAAGGTTTGAGCCGTTGTCCGGCGGGCAGCCGCGCCCCACAGCGCGGGCGGCCGTGAGCCGCCTCGCACCGACCCCAGGACGGAGGGCTTTGAGATGACCACCAATCCCGGACCGCCTGGAGGACGCCCCCAGCCGCCCCCGGTCACGGAGGCTCCCCATCCAGGCCCTCCCTCGGGGGGCGAGCGCGATGCCAAGGACATCGCGCTGGACGCCTTCCGGGCCCCGGAGCCGGACGGTGCGCTCACCACCGATCAGGGGATCCGGGTCGACGACACCGACAACTCCCTGACCGTGGGCGAGCGTGGCCCGACGCTGTTGGAGGACTTCCACCTGCGGGAGAAGCTCACCCGCTTCGACCACGAGCGCATTCCCGAGCGGGTGGTGCACGCCCGCGGTGCCGGCGCGTACGGTTTCTTCGAACCGTACGAGTCGCTGGCCGAGTTCACCTGCGCCGACTTCCTCCAGGAGGCCGGCCGCCGGACCCCGGTGTTCGTCCGCTTCTCGACCGTCCAGGGGCCGCGCGGCTCCGCCGACACGGTGC
>NZ_JBSFJC010000353.1:0-2514 GCF_053597855.1 Kitasatospora sp. NPDC001225 | reverse complement strand
AAGAAGTGTTGTCTTCCGATCTGCGCCGCCCGGAGCCCGGCGCCCGGCCGGGAGCGCTCGCCGACGGCTGGGGCGCCGGCGCGGCGCTCTACCGGCAGGACGGACGGCTGTGGTGCGGCCACGACGGCAACGCCATGGGCACCTCCTGCCACCTGCGGGCCGACCCGGACAGCGGCCTCGTGGTCGCCTTCACCGGCAACGCCGGCGCCGCCACCGCCCTCTGGCGCGAACTCGCGGCCGACCTGGAGGAGTTGGCCGGAGTACGGGTGCCCGCGGGGATCGAACCGGTCGGCGCGGGCGGACCCGTGCTGCTCGCCGCCCCGGCGGCCCTGGCCGAGTGCACGGGCGACTACCGCAACGGCGCCATCCGCTACCGGGTCGAGCCGGCCGGCGCCGGACCAGCCACCCTCTCGGTCGACGGCGACCTCCCGATCCCGCTGCGCTGCTACGCCGACCTCTCCTACGACCTGATCGCCCCCGACACCGGGCGCCCCGAACCCGGCGGGCGCTTCCACCGGGACCCGGCCACCGGCCGGATCGACCGGGTGCAGGTCTCCGGGCGCACCGCCCGCCGGGCCGCCGCCGACTGAGCCGACCGGCCCGGCCGCCGTACGCCCGTACCTGCACCGACCCCACCCCCGCACCGAACCCGCACCGTTCCCCGGGTCCGAGGGCCGGCCACCGCCTGCCCCGCCGCCCTCGTCGTCGCCCCCCTCGGAAGGACCTTCCGCCATGGCCGACCGGCCTGCCCAGCCCGTGCGCCCGACCGTTCCGCCGCAGGCGCCGGCCGGTGGCACCACCGCACCGTCGGCGGCGCCCCGGACCCTGGACGCCCTGTTCGCCGCCCAGGCGGCCCGCACGCCGCACGCACCGGCGCTGACCGACGGGCGGCGCAGCTGGACCTACCGCGACCTGGCCGAACGCGTCGAGCGGCTGGCCCGCGACCTGCGCCGGCGCGGCGCCGGGCCGGAGCGGACGGTGGCCCTGGTCCTGCCGCGCTCCATGGAGCTGGTCGCCGCCGAGCTGGCCGTCGTCCGGGCGGGCGCCGCCTTCCTGCCCGTCGACCCGGGCTACCCCGCCGAGCGGCGGGCGCTGATGCTCGCCGACGCCGCCCCCGCGCTCGTCCTGGACGACCCGGCCGCCGTCCGCGCGGCCCTGGAGACGGACCGCCCCGAGGACCGGGACCACACCGACCTCCCGGCCGCCGACGGCACCGACCACCCGGCGTACGTGATCTACACCTCGGGCTCCACCGGGACGCCCAAGGGCGTGGTCGTCACCCACCGGGGGATCGCCGGCTTCACGGCGGCGGCGATCGACAACTACGCGGTCGGGCCGGGCGACCGGGTGCTCCAGTTCTCCTCGCCCAGCTTCGACGCCTCCGTCCTGGAACTGTTCGTCTCCGTCCTCACCGGCGCCACCCTGGTGATCCCCCCGGACGGCCCCTGGCTCGGCGAGGAGCTCGCCGCCGTCCTGGACGGGCAGCGCATCACCCACACCCTGATCCCGCCCGCGGCCCTGGCCACTGTCCCGGCCGGCGCGGGCCGCCACCTGCGCACCCTGATCGTCGGGGCCGAGGCCTGCTCCGCCGAGCTGGTCGACCGCTGGGCGCCCGGCCGGCGCATGGTCAACTCCTACGGCCCCACCGAGGCCACCATCGTCGCCACCTGGACCGGCCCGCTCACCGCCGGCACCGGCGCGCCCACCATCGGCGGCGCCCTGCCGCACGCCCGGGTGTACGTGCTCGACGAGGCCATGCGGCCCCAACCGCCCGGCACCGACGGCGAGCTGTACCTCGGCGGCGAGGGCGTCGCCCGCGGCTACCTCGGCCGCCCCGGCCTGACCGCCGCCCGCTTCGTCGCCGACCCCTTCGGCCCGCCCGGCGCCCGGCTCTACCGCACCGGCGACCGGGCCCGGTTCACCGCCGACGGGGAGCTGGAGTTCCTCGGCCGGCTCGACCGGCAGGTCAAGGTCCGCGGCTTCCGGATCGAGCCGGGCGAGATCGAGGCCGCGCTGCGCGCCCACCCCGCCGTCGACCAGGCCGTCGTCGTGGTCCGCGAGGACGAACCGGGCCACACCCGGCTGGTCGGCTACGCCACGCCCGCCGACCCGGAACTGCCCCCGGACCCGGCCGCGCTGCGCACCGCCCTGGCCGCCGCGCTGCCCGCCCACCTGGTGCCCGCCGCCGTCGTCGTGCTGCCCGCCTTCCCGCTCACCCCGCAGCTCAAGATCGACCAGCGGGCGCTGCCCGCGCCCGCCCGGCAGGGCGCCGCCGGCGGGCTCGCCCCGCGCACCGAACGGGAGCGCGCCCTGGCCGCCGTCTGGGCCGAGGTCCTCGGCCTCGACGCGGTGGGGGCCGAGGACGACTTCTTCGACCTCGGCGGCGACTCCGTCCTCGCCGCCCGCACCCTGGCCCGGATCACCGAGCGCCTCGGCGTCCGGCTCACCCTGCGGGACGTCTTCACCGCCCGCACCGTCGCCGGCCTCGCGCCGCTGCTCGACCGGCCGGCCGCC
>NZ_JBSFJC010000352.1:0-2515 GCF_053597855.1 Kitasatospora sp. NPDC001225 | reverse complement strand
GACGAGGCGCCCGTCGGTGCGCGCCCAGAGCAGGGCGAGGCACGCTGCCTCGGCACCGGCGCAGGTGGTGGCCAGGATGTCGCAACCGGTCCGGGGAAGTCTGCGGCCGGCGACGGCGAGCAGTGCGGCGCCGAGCAGGGGAATGGCCACCGCGAGCGGCAGCAGGGCTGCTTCGGTCACGGTCAGCCCTTGAGGCCGGTGAGGGCCTGCGGGTCGACGGTGTGGTGCCGTTTGCGCAACTGGATGGTGAGGGCGAGCAACAGCGCGGTGACGGTCGCGCCGACCACGACGTCGGTCAGGGCGAGGGCCTGCACGACGGGGTCGACGACGGGGCGGGTTCCGGGGGTGAGGTCGGAGTAGACGGGGGCGGTCGCGCCGCGGCGGTAGCCGACGGCGAGGAGCAGGAGGTAGGTGGAGGACTGGGCGACGGCCAGGCAGCCGATGGCGTGGATCAGGTTGCGACTGGTGACCAGGCCGTACAGGGCGATGAGCAGGACCCATCCGGCGGCCAGGAAGACCCACGTTCCCATCAGGTGTCTCCGTCTCTCTGCTGGTCGGGTTCGGTGAGTTCGACGGCCTGGTCGAGGAAGTGTGCGAGCAGGGCGATCAGGCCGCAGGCGACCTCGACGCCGACCGCGGCGTTGAGGACCGGGACGGTGCCGCCGGAGGTGACGGTGTTGAAGGTGCCCAGCGGCAGCACGTTCTTGAGGAACGCGCCGCCTGCGATCAGGCCGGCCAGGCCGACGAGGCTGTAGGAGGCGGCGGCGAGCGAGTCCGCGACGTCGAGGGCGGCGAGCGGGCGCAGCTGCTTCAGGGCCCGGTAGTCGGCGGCCACGTAGGCCAGGTGCAGGGCGGTGGCGAGGACGACACCGCCCTGGAAGCCGCCGCCGGGGCTGAGCTGGCCGTGCGCGACGATGTAGACGCCCACGACCAGGGTGACCGGTAGCAGCAGCGCGCCGAAGAGGCGGGTCGTGGGCATGACCCGCTCCGCTTCGGCGCGGCGGTGGCGTTCGTCGCGGGCCCGGCGCAGCAGCAGGGTCGCCCCGAGCACGGTGCCGAAGAGGATGGACTCCTCGCCGAGGGTGTCGAAGGCGCGGATGTCGAAGTTGACGGCGGAGACGACGTTGGCGGTGCGCCGGTCCAGCGCCGCCGCCACCGCCCGGTCCCCGTAGGAATGGCTGTCCGTGCCGAACGGCGGGAGGTGAGTGCACGCGGCCGTGAAGAACGCGGCGATGACGGCGGCCGCTGCCAGGAACATCGTCAGCCGGGCGCGGGCCGTCACTTCCGTTCCCGCCCGTTGTCGCCGGTGCTGGCCCGGTCATCGGTGCGGGTGGGTCGGCGGGTGACCTTACGTACGGTCAGCAGGATCAGCAACGGGGTCAGCGCGGTGCCCACGGCGAGCTGGGAGAGCGCCACGTCGGGCGCCTGCAGCACCGCGAACAGCATCGCCAGGCCCAGACCGAGCACGGAGAGGACGACCGCCTGGCGGGCCGGGTCACGGGTGAGGACCGCCGTGGTGGCGGCGAGGACGACGAAGGCGACGACGAATCCGATCAGCCATGCGTTCACGGCCTGCTCACCGCTTCGGCCTCGGCTTCACGGGTGGCACGGCCGACGGCGATCGTGGTGACCGTCCCGCCGACGGCGAAGACCAGGCCGATGAACAGCGTCTTGGCCGCCCCCCGGCCCGGTCCCTGGTCGACTGCCACGGCCGCGGCGATCAGCGGCACACCGGCCACCGAGGCCGGGGCCAGGGCGTGCAGGCGCGCCAGCGCTCCGCGCAGCCGCAGCACCGCGGCCGCGGACAGCAGCACACACCCCACGCCGGCCCACAACAGCACGAGCACGATCACATGGCGTGGCGTCAATCCGAACTCCCTCCCCCACCCCCGGTCTGGCCGGCCGGGCGGGGTCTCGTCAGTTCTCGGGCGTGGAACCGTACGGGTGCGCGTCGTGGCGGCGGCCGGCGACGAAGCGGGCGAAGACAAGGGTGCCGGCGGGGGCCAGGACGGCCAGCATCAGCGCGAGGTCCTGATAGGAGGACCGGTCGTACGCCATCGGGAGCAGCAGGAACACCGCGCCGGCCACGGTCGACAGCATCGACGCCCCGAGCAGTCGGCGCACCGCGGTGCCGCGCGCCGCGACCCACAGGCACGTCGGCGCGGGAATCGCCAACAGGACCAGGGCCGCCGCTGTCCAGGCGTTCACCGCGCGCCGTCCGTGCGGGCCACGGCCTCCTCGACCGGTCCCGCGGTCGGGCGCAGAGCGTGCACGACGACCTCGTCGTCGCGGGGCACGTCGATCACGCAGGTGTCCGGGGAGGCGGCGAGCAGCGTGCCGGCCCACCCGGCTCCCGCTCCGGGGCGCAGCCGGATGCGCCGTACCCTCCCGTCTCCGTGACCGGGGGCCATCGCGGCCGTCAGCACGGCCAGACCGCGCACGACCGAGCCCGGCAGCGCGAGGAGCGCACGCACCGCGCCACGCCCTCCTCCGACGCGGACACGTGCGGCCAGAC
>NZ_JBSFJC010000351.1:0-2527 GCF_053597855.1 Kitasatospora sp. NPDC001225 | reverse complement strand
GGCCCCCTGCGCGTGCCAGGGCGGCGGGCCCTCGGGGGCCGGGCTGCCGGGGGCCGTACCGTCGGGGTCCGTACCGTCGGGCGGCGCACCGTCGGGTGGCGGCGTCCGGCCCTCCTGCGCCTCCACCAACAACCGCCCGCTGGTGTACGCGATCGGCCAGGTCGGCGTGGACTTCCTGACCGAGGCCCGCCGGGACAGCTTCCGCCAGCTGATGGACCCCGTCGAGCAGGCGGTCGCGGGCCAGACCGGCGTGACGAAGGAACTGCCCGCCAACCCCTACGACGCCGAGCAGTTGCACCGGTACCTGACCGCCAACCCGTGGGCCTCCGACAAGGTCACCTGGACGCTGAACCTGGACAGCACGCCGCTCTACGCGATGGAGGCCGAGGCCGCGGCCGGCATGGACTGGACCAGCAACCCGCTGGTGCAGCTCGGGTCCAAGGACGACGTGGAGGCGATCGTCAACGACCGGTCCAAGCTCGCCGACGCCCTGCTGGCACTCGCCGCGCCCGCTCCGCCGGTGTCCACGGTCTACCGGTCGTTCCGGGACGCGTACCTCGGCCAGTACAAGTACTCCCAGGACGAGGACGGCTACATCTCCCGGATCTCGATACCCGGTCGGCTGACCGACCGGACCGTCCGGCTGTTCTCCGGACAGATCGTGCCCGTCGTCGAGGTCAAGAGCCGCGGCATCTACATCTGGTACCAGAAGCAGCTGGTGGACGCCGTGGTGCAGGCCGTCCTGGACCAGGCCAAGCACGAGTCGCTGACGATCGACAAGGACTACGTCCGCAAGACCATGGACGCCTTCCTCGACAAGGTCTACTACCAGTTCCGCAACCTCGGGCAGACCTCCGCCGACCGGGCGCTGAACTCCGCCGGGACGAACGCCTTCTCGGTCGCCGGGCCGATCAGCAAGGCCATGCTGCTGGGCCAGAGCATCCCCAGCACGGTGACGCAGCCCGGCAGCCCGATCTCCCTCTACTGCATCGACACCATCTCCGTCGAGAAGAGCCCGTACTGCCGCATGGGATCGGACTGCCAGGACGTGAAGGTGACCTTCTTCGACCCCGAGGACGACCGGCACGCGCGGGTCAGCATGCTGTTCACGATCGACGTCAGCGACGAGTTCCCCGTCACCCTGGCGCCGGCCCACCAGTTCCTCGAGTCCTGAGCACCCGCCACCGACGGTGCCCCCGCCGACGGGACGCCCCCACGCCACCCTCCAGGAGGAGGCGGACCATGAAACCCCCCGCAGCACCCCCCAGGCCCACGCCCAGGCTGCCGGTCCTCGCCGCACCGGTCCGCCGGGACGGCCGGGACGAAGCCGGCCGGCCGGCCGACGGCCCGGGTGTCACTCCGGCCCGGTCGACCTGTGCCGAACTCACGGGCCCGGCCCGGAGCATGTGCTACGCCGCCCTCTGACGGCCCGCCCCGACGGGCCCGACGAACGTCGGAGTGCAACCAGCACGACGAGAAGGGATGAGGAGAAATGAGCAAGGAAAAATTCCGTGAGGAGCAGCGGACGTGGTCCCCCACTCCGCAGATCCCGAAGCTGGCCCCGCCGGTGGACCGCACCCGCCGCACCGGCGGCGCCCTGGGCGACACCCCTGGCGTCGAAGCCGACATCGACTGGGCCAAGCTCGCAGGCGGCGTCCTGAGTTCGATCCCGAACTTCTTCTGACGAGGTACCCCGCGTGATGAGGCACCCGCGCCGGCGACGGGCCCCGAACGGTCCGCCGCCGGCCACCCCGCCCGGTGACACCGCCACGCACGGCGGGCCACCGGAGCACCGGACAGGAGAGACAGGACCATGTACGAGCAGCCGCCGCCCCAGGTGCCACCGATCGACCGCACAGTCGGGTACGACCCCTATCTGAGCGTGTACAGGAGAACCGTCGATGTCGGCGGAGGCCTGCACTCGACCATGTCGGCCACCCATGTGATCGTCGGATTTACCGGCCACTCGACACCGACCGGCGCCGTGGCCGACACCGACGAGGCGGGCGCGGACCCCACCGGGACCGCGATCATACTGATCATGGACGGCCCCGGGGGACTCTACGGCCCCAGCTTCGCGGACCCGGCCCCCTGGGTCTGCGGCGGTGCCCCCACCCCCGGCTGCGTGCCGCCACCGCCCCCCGTCATCGGAGGCCTGTACTGACCCTCACCCGCTGTCCCGGCACACACGAAGGGAAGAACGACCATGACCATGGAAGACGTGCGCAAGGAGCGCCGGGCGTGGTCCCCCACCCCGCAGCTCCCGAGGCTGGCCCCGCCGGTCGACCGCACCCGCCGCACCGGCGGCGCGCTGGGCAACACCTCCGGCGTCGAGGCCGACAGCTTCTGGGACATCGTCAAGACGGTGGCCCCGATCGCCGCCAGCGTGCTGCTCTGACGGGGCCCACCCACGGACAGCGCGTCCGTACCGTGCCGGCGGCGGGGGCGGTGCGCCCCCCCGCCGGGCCCCAACAGCCCCGGGCTCCCCGCAGGCCCGCGAAGATGTCGTTATACGGGGGGGCCGCGC
>NZ_JBSFJC010000350.1:0-2557 GCF_053597855.1 Kitasatospora sp. NPDC001225 | reverse complement strand
CCGTCGGTGTCCCACTCCTGCTCCAGGATCAGCGAGTCGCCCCGGTAGCGGCGGCGGTCGGCGGGCACGGCCGGGGCGGCGGTGTCGCCGCCCGGGCCGAGCCGCCAGAAGCCGTGCTCGTCGGTCCCCAGCAGGCCGGCGAAGACCGCCGGGGAGTCGAAGCGGGGCAGGCAGAGCCAGTCGACGGAGCCGTCCCGGCCGACCAGGGCGGCGGTCTGCATGTCGCCGATCAGCGCGTAGTCCTCGATGCGGGCGGGCACGGGCGTTCTCCAGAGTGGTGCGGAAGGGATGGGGGAGGGGAAATGCGGGGGCTAGCCCTTGGACGAGCCCGAGTTGGCGTCGCGCACGAAGTGCCGCTGGAAGCAGAAGAACAGCAGCGCCACCGGGAGGGTGGAGACGAGCGCCGCCGCCAGCTTGAGCGGGTACTGGGTGCCGGAGCCGAGGCCGCCGGCGACGAAGTGGGCGAGTCCGGTGGTCAGGGTGTCGTGGTCGCTGGACTGGGTGGAGACCAGGAAGTGGGTGAACTCGTTCCAGGAGCCCTGGAAGGAGAGCACGGTGAGGGTGATCAGGGAGGGACGGGACATCGGCAGCACGACCGACCAGAAGATCCGGAAGGTCCCGGCGCCGTCGATCCGTGCCGCCTCCTCGATCTCGCGCGGCACCGACTCGAAGAACTGCTTCATGATGAAGATCCCGGCGGCGTCGACCAGCAGGGGCAGGACCATCCCGCTGTAGGTGTCGAACATGCCGAAGCTCTTCAGCACCAGGAACTTGGGGATCAGCAGCACCACGCCCGGCACCGCCATCACGGCGAGCACGAAGCCGAAGAGCAGCCGCCGGCCGGGGAACCTGATCCGGGCCAGCGCGTAGCCCGCCATCGAGTCGAACAGCACCCGGCCGGCCGTGACCAGGACGGTCACCACCACGCTGTTGCCCAGCCAGCGCAGGAACGGGACGTTCTCCACGCCGTCCGCCAGCCCGAGCAGCCGCCGGTAGGAGGCGAGGGTGCCGCCGTCCGGGAGCAGCGACATCGGGTGGGCGGCCGCGTCCGGGTCGGTCTTGAAGCTGTTCACCAGCTGCAGCAGGAACGGCAGCAGGTAGATCAGCGCGAAGCCGGCCAGGGCCGCGTAGCCGAGGAGGCGCAGCGGTCGGGGGAAGCGGCCGAGGACCGGCCGGTCCTCGGCCCGCGGGGCGTCAGTGCGCGGCACGTCGGGCTCCCTTCCGCCCCGGCTTGCCGTCCCGTTCCCGCAGCACCCACCGCTGGACGGCGGTGAGCAGCAGGATCAGGCCGAGCAGGACGAACGCGATGGCGGCGCCCTGCCCGTAGTCGGCGTTGTCGAAGCCGGAGGAGTAGGACAGGTAGGCGGGGGTGAGGGTGGTGTTGCCGGGGGCGCCCTTGCCCATCACGTAGACCTGGTCGAAGACCTGCCAGGTGGAGATCAGGCCGAGGGTCAGGACGAGGAACAGGACGGGCCGCAGCGCGGGCAGGGTGACGTGGCGCAGCAGTTGGCGGCGGTTGACGCCGTCCAGGGCGGCGGCCTCCTCCAGTTCGCGCGGGATGTCCTGGAGGGCGGCGAGGAAGATCAGCATGAAGGTGCCGGAGGTGGTCCAGACCGCCATCAGGATCAGGGTGGACATCGCGACCGAGGGCCCGGCGAACCACTCGGACCAGGAGAGTCCGAGCGGCCCGCCGGCGGTCGGCGCCGGCTGGTCGACGCCGAACCAGCCGAGGACCAGCCAGACCAGTCCGCGCGGGTCGGCGAACCAGTTCGGCCCCTGGACGCCGAGCCAGCCGAGCATCCGGTTGACGGCGCCGCTGCCCTGGAAGAGGAAGAGGAAGACCGTCGAGACGGCGATCGAGCTGGTGACGGACGGGAAGTAGAACACCGTGCGCAGGGCGCCCCGGCCGCGCAGCATCCGCTGGTTGACGGCGATGGCGAGGAAGAGCGCCAGCCCCGTCTGGAGCGGCACGGTCAGCACCACGTAGTACAGGGTGTTGCGCAGCGAGGTGGCGAACAGGGTGCGGTCCAGGCCGTCCTGGGTGAACAGCCGCCGGTAGTTGTCCAGGCCGACGAAGTCCGCGCTGCCGCTGAAGGGGTTGGACTGGCCGTCCCAGTGCAGCAGGCTGACCCACAGGGCCATCGCGATGGGCAGGACCATGAAGAGCCCGAGGACGAGGACCATGGGGCCGGTGAACAGCCAGCCCCACGCTCCCTCGCGCAGGCCGCGCCCGGCCTTCGTCCCGGCGGTGCGGGCCGTACGGGCGGTGCGGTCGGTACGGGCGGCGCTCTTACTTGGCATTCTTGAGCGCCTGCTCGCCGTTGCGCTGGAGGCTGCCCAGGACGGCCGCCGGGTCACCGGTCTTCAGCGACTGGAGGTCGGTGTTGAACTGGGTGAGCACCTGGTTGAACCCGGCGATGGTGACCGGCGGCTGGGAGGTGGCGACGCCGTCGACCCAGGCCTTGGACTCCGGGTACTGCTGGGCGTAGGTGGCCAGCGCGCTGGTGCGCGAGGGCATCACGCCGAAGGCCTTGGAGAACTCCAGCTGCTGGTCGGC
>NZ_JBSFJC010000349.1:0-2557 GCF_053597855.1 Kitasatospora sp. NPDC001225 | reverse complement strand
TGACGGCGGCCGTGGCATCCTCCCAGCTGGCGGCCACATACGGCGCAATCTGCGGCCACGGGATTCCCCGAGTACGGCCAGATATCTCCCCGCTCGCCCCGAGTAGTCCCGCTCGGCGACGCTGGAGCGGGTGAAGAACAGCAGGGAGATCATGGAAATCCTGGAGGCGTTCGACCTCACAGGCAGTTACCGTGCTGCGGCCGAGCTGGCCGGGTGCGACCACCACACGGTGGCCCGGTACGTGAAGATGCGCGAGGCCGGCCACGAGCCGGGCCAGCGCCGTCACCGGGCCCGGGCGATCGACGACTACCTTCCGAAGATCGAGGAGCTGGTGGTCCGCTCGCAGGGCCGCATCCGCGCGGACGTGGTGCACCGGCGGATCACCGCGATGGGCTTCACAGGCGGGGAACGCACCACCCGCCGAACCGTCGCCGAGGCGAAAGCCCAGTTCAAGGCCGGTCGGCGCCGTGTCTACCGGCCGTGGGTGACCGAGCCCGGGCTCTGGTTGCAGTACGACTTCGGCGACGGGCCGGTGATCAAGGGCCGCAAGACCACACTGTTCTGCGCGTGGCTGGCCTGGTCCCGGTTCCGGGTGGTGATCCCGATCTGGGACAAGACCCTGCCGACGGTCACCGCCTGCCTGGACGCCACGTTGCGGCGGATCGGCGGGGTGCCGGCCTACGTGCTCACCGACAACGAGAAGACGGTGACCACCGACCACGTCGCCGGGATCGCAGTCCGCAACCCGGAGATCGTGGAGGTCGCCCGGCACTACGGCACGACCATTCGTACTTGCGTGCCGGCTGACCCGGAGTCCAAGGGCGGTTCGGAGGCGACGGTGCGGATCGCGAAGGCCGACCTGGTGCCCAAGGACGTGAACCTGCGCGAGGAGTTCCGCACGTTCGGCGAACTGGAGGCGGCCTGCCGCCAGTTCTGCGACGAGGTCAATTCCCGCCCGCACCGGGAGACCAGGCGCAAGCCCGTCGACCGGCTGGCTGAGGAGCAACAGCGGCTGCACCCGCTGCCCCGGCAGCCGTTCACCGCGGCGTTCGGCACGACCCGCCGGGTCAACTGGGACTCCACGATCTCGGTCGAGGCGGTGCGCTACTCGGTCCCGCACGAGCTGATCGACACCCGGGTCTGGGCCCGCTTCCACGGCGAGGAGCTGATCGTCACCGCGGTCGACGAGCGCGGCTCGGCCCAGGAGGTCGCCCGGCACCCGGCCGGCAAGCCGGGCTCGCCCGTGCTGGACGACGCGCACTACCCGCCGCGCGAGGACAAGGAAGCCGACCGCACGCCGAAGGCGACCAACGCCGAGGAGGTCGCCTTCCTCGGGCTCGGCCCCGGCGCCGCGAGCTGGCTGGTCGAGGCCGCCGCCTCCGGCACCCGCCGGATCAAGGCGAAGATGGCCGAGGCCGTCGCCCTCTCGAAGCTCTTCTCGGCCGGGGAGGTCGACCGGGCGCTGGGCACCGCCGCGGTCACCGGCCGCTTCGCGGACAAGGACCTGCTCTCGATCCTCGACTACCAGGCCGTCCACGGCCAGGCCGAACCCACCCGCCGCAGCGAGGAGCACTCGCTCCAGCCGGGCACCTCCGCCTGGTCCTCCTTCGGCCTCAACACCCTGCTCGACCACAACGAAAGCGACCCGTCCTGATGGCCACCCCGCTCCGCACCGTCCACGGCACCAACGGCGACCCGCTGGCCGAGGCCATCGAACTGACCAAGCGGCTCAAGCTCCCGCACATCCGCCGCTCGCTGACCGACATCATCCCCACCGCGAAGGCCCAACGCTGGGATCCGGCCGAGGTGGTGAGGGTCCTTCTGGCGGAAGAGGCCGCCGGCCGCGACCGTGCTAACCTGCACACCCGCCGCAAGCGGGCCGGCTTCCCGAGCGGCAAGACCTTCGGTGACTGGGACGAGACCGCCTCCGCGATCCCGAGGCAGACCCAGGACGCGCTCAAGTCCCTTGAGTGGGTGGGACGTCGGGAGAACCTCTGTGTCTGTGGTCCGTCGGGCACGGGCAAGAGCCACTTCACCGAGGCGCTCGGCCAGGCCGCGGTCGAGTCCGGGATGACGGTCGCCTGGTTCACCATCGAGGACCTGGGCGCGCTGGTCCGCCGGCACCGGGCGGACGACTCGATCGCCCGGGCGCTGTCGCGGATCATCCGCTCGGACCTGATCATCGTGGACGACATCGGTCTGCTGCCCGTCTCGCCGGACGCCGCCGAGGGCTTCTACCGGCTGGTCGACGCGGCCTACGAACGGCGCTCGGTCGCGGTCAGCAGCAACCTCCACCCCTCCGGGTTCGACGAGATCATGCCCAAGACCCTGGCCACCGCCACGGTCGACCGGCTCATGCACCACGCCCACATCGTCGTCACCCAGGGTGACAGCTACCGGCTCACCCAGGCCACCACTGGCAAGGGGGTGAAGCCCTTCAGCTGATCAGCATCAGATCAGGCGGGGAGATTATCTGGCCGCCACCGGGGCGGTCTTGAAGACCGCAGGTGGGGCGGGACTCCGGCCGCCAGTGGGGCGAGCGTGATGGCCGTTGACA
>NZ_JBSFJC010000348.1:0-2563 GCF_053597855.1 Kitasatospora sp. NPDC001225 | reverse complement strand
GCTTCCTGGTGACGAACACCGGGAACGTGACGCTGACGGACGTGACGGTGAACGAGACGGCGTTCTCCGGTTCCGGGGGGCCGCTCGTGGCGGCCTGTCCGCCGGGTGCGGCCTCGCTCGCCCCCGGTGCGTCGGTCACCTGCACGGCGAGCTACACGGTCACCCAGGCGGACATCGACCGAGGGAAGGTCACCAACACGGCGACGGCGACGGGTACGCCGCCGTCCGGCCCGCCGGTCACCTCCCCGCCGTCCACCGTGACCGTCACGGCCACCGCCAACCCGGCCCTCACCATCGTCAAGTCGGTCGACGCGACGGATCTGACGGCGGCGGGCCAGGTGCTGCACTACATGTACCTGGTGACGAACACCGGGAACGTGACGCTGACGAACGTCACCGTGAACGAGACGGCGTTCTCCGGTTCCGGGACGCCGCCCGTGGTGAGCTGCCCGCCCGCTGCGGCCTCGCTCGCCCCCGGGGCGTCGGTGACCTGCACGGCCGCCTACACGGTCACCCAGGCGGACATCGACCGAGGGAAGGTCACCAACACGGCGACGGCGACGGGTACTCCGCCGTCCGGCCCGCCGGTCACCTCCCCGCCGTCCTCGACCAGCGTCCCGAACACCCCTGAGCCGGCGCTCACGATCGTGAAGTCGGCGTCCCCGACGACGGTTTCGGCGGTCGGGCAGGTCGTGGACTACAGCTTCCTGGTGACGAACACCGGGAACGTGACGCTGGCGAATGTCACGGTGAACGAGACGGCGTTCTCCGGTTCCGGGACGCCGCCCGTGGTGAGCTGCCCGCCCGCTGCGGCCTCGCTCGCTCCTGGCACGTCGGTCACCTGCACGGCCAGCTACACGGTCACCCAGAGCGACCTGCAGAGCGGCAAGATCACCGATACGGCGACGGCGACGGGTACTCCGCCGTCCGGCCCGCCGGTCACCTCCCCGCCGTCCACCGTGACCGTCACGGTCACGCCCGCACCGGCGCTCACCATCGTCAAGTCGGTGGACGCGACGGCGCTGACCGGGGTGGGCCAGGTGCTGCACTACGCGTACCTGGTGACGAACATCGGGAACGTGACGCTGACGGACGTGACGGTGAACGAGACGGCGTTCTCGGGCGCCGGGACGCCGCCGGTGGTGAGCTGCCCGCCTGCTGCGGCCTCGCTCGCTCCCGGGGCGTCGGTCACCTGCACGGCCGAGTACACGGTGACGCAGGCGGACCTCAACGCGGGCAGCATCACCAACACCGCGACGGCGACGGGTACTCCGCCGTCCGGCCCGCCGGTCACCTCCCCGCCGTCCTCGACCACCGTCCCGAACACCCCTGAGCCGGCGCTCACCATCGCGAAGTCGGCGTCCCCGACGACGGTTTCGGCGGTCGGACAGACGGTCGACTACGCGTACCTGGTGACGAACACCGGGAACGTGACGCTGACGGACGTGACGGTGAACGAGACGGCGTTCTCGGGCGCCGGGACCTCGCCGGTGGTGAGCTGCCCGCCGGGTGCGGCCTCGCTCGCCCCGGGTGCGTCGGTCACCTGCACGGCCGAGTACACGGTGACGCAGGCGGACATCGACCGAGGGAAGGTCACCAACACCGCGACCGCGACAGGCACTCCGCCGTCCGGCCCGCCGGTGACCTCCCCGCCGTCCACCACCACGGTGACCACGAAGGAGGCGCACGGGCACCTGCCGAACACCGGCACCGGCACCGACACCCGGCTCGCCGAGCTGGCCGGGAGCCTCCTGCTCCTGGGCGGCGGCCTGACGCTCGCGACACGCCGCATCCGTCGTCGCGGCTAGCACGACAGCCTGACCAGCGGTGGTCCCCGGAGCCTGTGCTCCGGGGACCACCGCCTTTCGTCGTCCCGGCGGGCACCGGAGAACCGCCATCCGTCACCCCCACTCCGACCGATCGGCCAGGCGGCGGTACCACCAGAACTCCGTGCGCCACTGGCGCCGGTCCGCGAACGGGTCGGGGAGGGTGCGGCGCAAGAACACCGTGTCCAGGGCCTTCACGAGTCGGCCGAGCTCGGCACGGGCCCGTTCCGGCAGTCGCTCCAGGACTTCCTCCAGCACGTCGCGTGCGTGTCTGACGTCGTCGAAGGAACATCCCGGGCACGGGCAATGCGACTCCTGCGGGTACAGCGGACGTCTTCCCGGCGGGTGCAGGAACTCGCGGTACCGCCGCAGCGCCCGGTCGGTGGCGCCCGCGTGGAGGTAGAAGCTGTCGCTCAGGCGCTCGACCCGGTGGACGGCCAGGCTCGCCCTGTCGGAGAGTCCGTGGATCCGGAGCGGAGGGGTCGGCCCCGAGACACGGGAGGCCGGTCGTTCGGCGCGCAGTGCGCGTGGCCGTCTACGCGGCATCGGCCTTTCGATACGTGATCATGGGCGCCATGGTGCCAGGCAGGGCCGCGCTGCCGCACCCGGTTTTTCCCCTTCGAGGTGCGGAGTTCGGGGCTCGGCGGGCAGCCGTGGCGCAGCATGCCGGCGCCGGCCAGCCGCTTGATGATCGTCAGGGCCCGCACGGCCGGCTCCGAGGCGACGGTGATCTTGCC
>NZ_JBSFJC010000347.1:0-2566 GCF_053597855.1 Kitasatospora sp. NPDC001225 | reverse complement strand
GCTCGATGCTGATGGAGGGCCACCCGGTCCGCCTGGCCGGCCAGGACAGCCGCCGCGGCACCTTCGGCCAGCGGCACGCCGTCCTGATCGACCGCTTCGACCTGCCGGTCACGGGGACGATCCCGGCCGAGCTCAACGGCCGGTACCTGCGCAACGGGCCCAACGGGATGCGGCCGGAGGACCCGCGGCCGCGGCACCTGTTCGCCGGGTACGCCATGGTGCACGGGGTGCGGCTGCTCGACGGGCGGGCCCGGTGGTACCGCAACCGGCTGGTGCGCAGCGCCGCCGTGGCCGAGGCGCTGGGGGAGCGGCCGCGCCCCGGCGCCGTGCCGCGGATCGCCGACGTCGCGCCCAACACCCACGTGATCGGGCACGCCGACCGCACCCTCGCGCTGGTCGAGGGCGGCTTCCGCCCGTACGAACTCTCCTACGAGATCGAGACGGTGGGGGCCGGCGACTTCTGCGGCACGCTGCCCGACGGGTTCGCCGCCCACCCCAAGCTCGACCCGGTCACCGGCGAGCTGCACGCGATCACCTGGCAGCGGGACGACAGCGAGCGGCTGCGCCACCTGGTGGTCTCCCCGGAGGGCGTCGTCGTGCGCGCCGTGGACATCCCGGTCCCGCACCGGCCGGTGGTGCACGACATGGCGCTGACCCGGAACTTCGCCGTCGTCCTCGACCTCGCGGGGCGCGTCAGCATGCCCGACAACCTGGCGCGCAAGACGTATCCGGCGGTCTGGGACGAGACCCGCGGCGCGCGGGTCGGGCTGCTGCCCCGCAACGGCACCGAGGTCCGCTGGTTCGAGGTCGAGCCCTGCTTCGTCTTCCACACCCTCAACGCCCACGAGGACGGCGACCGGGTCGTCGTCGACGTGGTCCGCTACCCGAGGATGTTCGCCGGCGGCGCGGTGGACGGGCAGAGCAGCCCCACCCTGGACCGCTGGACGGTCGACACCGTCTCCGGCACGGTCACCGAGACCCGGCTGGACGACCGGCCGCAGGAGTTCCCGGCGGTCAACCCGGCGGTGGTCGGCGGTGCCCACCGCTACGGCTACTCCACCGTGGCCACCCCCCTGCTGCGCCACCTCGCCGCGACGGCCGACGACCTGGACGCGCTGCCCCCGGAGGCCGCCGGGGACGCGCTGATCAAGCACGACCTGCGACAGCAGTCCAGCACCGTACGGCAGTTCGGCGCGGGCCGGTACACCGGTGAGGTCTCCTTCGTGCCGAGGGAGGGCGCCCGCGGCGAGGACGACGGCTACCTGCTGACCTACGTCCACGACCCCGAGCGGGGCGCGAGCGACCTGGTCGTCCTCTCCGCCGAGGACTTCACCGGCGCCCCGCTCGCCACCGTCCACCTGCCGGTGCGGGTGCCGGCCGGCTTCCACGGCAGCTGGATCCCCGACCCCGTCCGAGAGGACTCCCAGTGAACACTCCGGCTGTGACCGCGCCCTCCGTGACCGCGCCCGCCGTATCCGCCCCGGCCGAGACCGTCGCCCGGCTGCGCGCGGCCTTCCGCACCGGCCGCACCCGGCCGCTCGCCTGGCGCACCGAGCAGCTGGCCGGGCTGCGCGCCCTGCTGACCGGCCACCGCGAGGAGATCGCCGACGCCCTCCACGCCGACCTGCGCAAGCCGCGCGCCGAGACCGACATCGCCGAAGTCGACTTCACCGTACGGGAGATCGACCACACCCTGCAGAACCTGGAGCAGTGGCTGCGCCCCGTGCCGGTGCCCGCCGCCGCGCTCACCCGGCTGCCGCCGGGGACGAGCGCCCACACCGGCCACGCCCCGCTCGGGACCGTCCTGGTGATCGCGCCCTGGAACTACCCGGTGCAGCTGCTGCTGGTGCCGGTGGCGGGCGCGATCGCCGCCGGCAACACGGTGCTCGCCAAGCCGAGCGAACTGGCCCCGGCCTGCTCGGCCCTGCTGGCACGGCTGCTGCCCCGGTACGTCGACCCGGCGGCGATCGCCGTGGTGGAGGGCGGCGGGGAGACGACCACCGCCCTGCTCGCCGAGCGCTTCGACCACATCCTCTACACCGGCAACGCCCGCTTCGGCCGGACGGTGCTGCGGGCCGCCGCCGAGCACCTGACCCCGGTCACCCTCGAACTGGGCGGCAAGTCACCGGTGTTCGTGGACCGCGGCGTCGACCCCGGGCCGGTCGCCGCCCGGCTGGCCCGCGCCAAGTTCGCCAACGCGGGGCAGACCTGCGTGGCCCCCGACTACCTGCTGACCGACCCGGCCACGGCCCGCGCGCTGGAAGGCGCCCTGGCGCGCGCCGTCACCGAGCTGTACGGCCCCGACCCGGCGCGGTCACCGGCGTACGGGCGCATCGTCGACGAGCAGCACTTCGACCGGGTCGTCGCCCTCCTCGACTCGGGCCGTACGGTCTTCGGCGGGCAGCACGACCGCGCGGACCGCTACATCGCGCCCACCCTGCTGGCCGAGGTGGAGCCGGACGCCCCGGTCATGCAGGAGGAGGTTGAACGGGCCGATGCCGACGCCGAGCAGGTCGTACGGAGGGGGTGTCGAGGTGTCCACAGGGTCGTCCTAGGCGGGGAGTTG
>NZ_JBSFJC010000346.1:0-2572 GCF_053597855.1 Kitasatospora sp. NPDC001225 | reverse complement strand
GGTCCTCCGGCGGGGCGAGGACGGCGGTGCCGCCGCGCAGCAGCGGCACCCAGAGCTCGTAGGTGGCGGCGTCGAAGGCGTGCGGGGAGTGCACCAGCACCCGGTCGTGGCCGGTGAAGGCGCGGTCCAGGGCGAGCGCGGCGACGTCCCGGCGGCGCACCGCGACGCCCTTGGGGGTGCCGGTGGAGCCGGAGGTGAACATCAGGTACTGGACGTTGTCGGGGTGGACGGCCGCCGGGGACGCGGCCGGCACCCCGGTGCGGTCCGGCCGGTCGACGCGCAGCACCCGCTCGGCGGGGCGCAGCTCGGCGGCGGTGTCCGCCCAGCGGGCGTCGGTGAGCAGCAGCTCGGCGCCCGCCTCGGCCAGCATCCGGTGCAGCCGCTCGCGCGGCGCCCGGCCGTCCAGCGGCACGAAGACGCCGCCGGTGCGGACCAGTGCCAGCTGGGCGACGACCAGCTCGACGGAGCGCTCCATCAGCACCCCGACCGGCTGCTCCACCCGGACCGCGTGCGCGGCCAGGTGCCCGGCCAACTCGGCGGCCCGGGCGTCCAGTTCGCGGTAGGTCAGGCGCTCGTCGCCAGCCTCCAGGGCGACCGCCCCGGGGGTGCGGAGCACCTGCTCGGCGAACAGCTCGGCGATGTCGGCCGCGGGCTGCTCGGCGGCGGTGGCGTTCCAGTCGACCAGGACGCGGTGCCGCTCCTCGGCGGTCAGCAGCGGCAGCCGCGCGGGCGGGCGGTGGGCGCCGGCGGGCAGGCCGGTCAGCGCGGCGGTGAGCTGGCCGGCCAGCCGCCGCACGGTGGACTCGTCGAACAGCCGCGGGTCGTAGCAGAGCCGCAGGGACAGCTCCGGGCCGGGGTAGGCGAGCAGGGCGAGCGGGTAGTTGGTGGTCTCGATGCCGTCCAGGTCGCGCAGCCGCAGGCCGTGGGCGTCGGCCGCGTCCTCGTCGACCGGGTAGTTCTCGAAGACCACCAGGCTGTCGAACAGGCCGGTCTGCTCGGGCAGTCCGGTGCCGGCCCGCATCCGGGTGAGCGGGACGAAGCCGTGCCGCCGGTCCTCGCTCTGCTCCCGCTGGAGGGCCTGGAGCCAGTCCAGCAGGGTGCCGTCGGCGGGCACCGTGGTGCGGGTCGGCAGGGTGGTGATGAACAGGCCGGTCATCGACTCGACGCCGGGCAGCTCGGGCGGGCGCCCGGAGGAGGTGGTGCCGTACACCACCTCGGCCCGCCCGGCCTGGCGGCCCAGCAGCACCGCCCAGGCGCCCTGGACCAGGGTGTTGAGGGTCAGCCCGGAGCCGCGCGCCAGGTCCTCCAGCGCCCTGGTCGCGGCGGCGGGCAGGGTGAACGGCACCGCCCGGGTGGACTCCGCGCGGTGGCTCTGCACCGGCTCGCGGTCGTACGGCAGCGGCGTCGCCTCCACCAGCCCGACGAGGCGGGTGCGCCAGTGCCGTTCGGCCTCGGCGTGGTCGCGCCCGCCCAGCCAGGCCAGGTAGTCGCGGTAGGGCCGGCGCTCCGGCACGGTGCCGTACGGGACCTCAGGCCCCGAGGCCAGGGCGGCGTGCACCGCGAAGACGTCCGAGAGCACCTGGAACAGGCTCCAGCCGTCCAGCACCAGGTGGTGGAACGACCAGAGCACCCGCACCCGGCTGTCCGAGAGGCGGATCAGCAGCAGCCGCTGGAGCGGGGCCCGGGCGAGGTCGAGGCCGCGGGCCCGGTCGCGGTCCAGCAGTTCGGCCAGCCGGGTGCGGCGCTCCTCCTCGGGCAGCGCGCGCCAGTCCAGGTGGCTGACCGGCACGGCCACCCGGCGGTGCACCACCAGCAGCGGCTCGGGCACCTCCTGCCAGCGGACGTGGGCGCGCAGCACCGCGGTGCGGTCGGTGACCCACTGCCAGGCCTCGGCGAGGCGGGCCGGGTCGGGCACCCCGTCGAGGACGAAGTCCAGCTGCTGGAAGTAGGCGCCGCTGTCCTCCTCGGCGAGGCCGTGGAAGAGCATGCCGGACTGGGTCGGGGTGAGCGGCAGAACGTCCTCCACCGCGCCCGGGTCGGCGCCGGTGATCAGGTCCACCGCCGGCTGGTCGAGCCGGGCCAGCGGGAAGTCGGACGGGGTGCGCCCGGCGGCGCCGGGGGTGGTCGCGTGGCGGGCGAGGTCGGCCAGCTCCTCGGCGAAGCGCCGGGCCAGCGCCTCGACGGTGGCACTGCCGTGGACGGCGGCGGAGTGGAACCAGGTGAACTCCAGTGCGTCGCCGTCCAGTCGGCCGACCACCTCCAGCGGGTGGGGGCGCCCGACCGCCGGGTCGGCGTCCAGCTCCAGCGGCCGGAAGGTGCCGCGGAACAGCCCGTCCGGGTCGTCCGGCAGGGCGATGCGGCCCAGGTAGTTGAAGCTGATCCGGGCGGCCGGAACCTCGGGCGCCGTACCGGGGCGGCCGAGGTGGCGCAGCGCCTCGAAGCCGAGGCCGCGCCGGGGGACGGCGCGCAGCTGCTCCTTGACCTGCTTGAGGACGGTGTCCCAGCCGGCCGACTGCCCGCCCTACCTGATCGCCGTCTGCTACACCGGCCCGCTCGCCGACGGCACGGACCG
>NZ_JBSFJC010000345.1:0-2594 GCF_053597855.1 Kitasatospora sp. NPDC001225 | reverse complement strand
GGGGAACGTGCCCGAGCTTCTCGCCGCCGTCGACGAGTACCTCGACGGCCTGGGCGTGCCGTCCCGCCAACAGGTCCAGGCCGTACGTGCCGGCGCCGAGTCCGCCCTCCACCGCGCCGGGTTCATCCCCGTCGTCCGTGTCCACGAGACCCATCACCGGCTTCCCGTCGCCATGGTCGACCCCGGCGAGCGCCGGAGCGCCGTGACGCGGGCCGTCGACCACCTGCGCGCCACGGGCTACCGCTTCACCTGCCCGGCGGACCTGATCGACCACAGCCTTTCGCCGACGCTGCCCCCGTCCCGGTCGCTGGCCCAGGTCGGCGAGGCCGTCTCGGCAGCCGGGCACACCCGCGAGGTGGCCGACGCGCTGAGCGAACTGACCGCTCCCGGCGACGGCGTCCTCGACCAGGTCGTCGGCGTGCTCCACGAAAGCGCCTCCTGGTGGGAGGGCCTGGGCGGCGCTTCCGATCCGCACTACGCCGCCCGTCTGCGCCACATCGCGGACATGGCGGACGGCTACGTGCGGGAGATCCGGGCGATGCGCGGCGACCTCGCCGACCGGCACGCCGCTCATCCCAGCCACGCCCGGCCCGCACCCCGGGTCCCGGCCGGCCTCGACACCCGGGTGCTCGCCGCCGTCGCCACCTCCCCCACCGCCGTACGCACCCTCACTGGTCACCCGGCCGAAGCCGTCCTCGCCGCACCGGCCGCCGTCCGCTCCGCGGGTCCGCGCCGCTGAACCCCTGCCCGGGAAGGACAACCGCCGTGCCCCGCCGCCGCAGACCGCGTTCCGCCCACCGCTCCCACCGTCCGACCACCAAAGCGGAGCCCCACCGTGTCTGCCGCCGAACCCACCCAGCTTCCCCACGTCGCCATCGGGCACCACCCGAACCACGGCATCGTCGCCTCCCTGCCCACCCAGTCCCCGGCCGCCCAGTGGATGCTGGAGCGCCTCGACTTCGAGCGCCTCCCCGGCCACCCCACCCTCTACACGCTCACCGACCAGCACCGCGAAGCCCCCGAGCGCGCCGCCTGGGCGGCCAAGCTCCTCACCGGCGCCGGCTACCGCGTCAACACCGACATGGCCCTGGCCCCCGTGAACTCCGGCAGGCAGGAACAAACACAGGCGCGGACGGCCACGGCCGAGCCGACGCCCAGCCACCAGCCGGACAGCGGTCCGGACGTCGCCATCGCCGAGCACCCGACCCTGGGCATCGTCGCCGCCATCAACGACCACCTGCCCTTCACTCCGGGCATCTACCTGGATACCGACGGCTGGCGCTACCACAGGGACCTGGACGTCTACTTCCCACCGGCCGGATCCCGGGCGGACTCGCTCGACGTCGTGGCGCACACCGTCACGGGACTGCGGCGCGGCAACTTCCAGGTCGCCCTGGAGCCCCGGCTCGCCGAGGACGTCGCCGCTCACCGCGCGGCGGTCCGACAGGCGTTCGCCACGCACAGGTCCCGCATCGACGAGGCCGCACTCAACAGTCCGGCCCACCAGCCCGCTCCTGCCGCCGCTGCCGGCCCGCTCGGCGGCAACCGGCCGCCCGCGGCCGTCGACCCGCGCATCGCCTTCGCCCGCGCGCGCTGACCAACCCCGCTCCCCCTACCGCCTTGAGGAAACCCCCGTGTCTGCTGCCGCCACTCCCTCCGACAACACCCCGCTCCGCCGTACCGGCCCCTTCTCTGTGCTCCCGCATCTCCCCCAGGAACCGGACGTGGTCTTCGCCGTCCACCCCAAGCTGGGCATCGTCGCAGCTCTCTGCGACCACCTGCCCGACGAGCCGGCCGAGATCCTCATCAAGGCCGGATGGCGTCACCTGGCGGACCTCGACATCTACCGCGCACCCTCCGACGGCCCCGACGCCGTAGCCGAGGCCACCATCCGCCTCCGGCAGGGCCGGTACACCGTCGCCGTCGAGCCCGCCCTCCCGGACACCGTCCTCACCTGTGCCACCACCCGTGACCGCCACCGCTGACCGGCCAGCACCACAACGAACAAGGAACCAACGAACATGGCAGTGAAGAAGATCTGGATGATCACCCACGCGTGCGGACACGGGGCCAAGCGCGACCTCGGCGCCCGCCCGGCCGACCGGCGAGCCGGCTTCGCCGACTGGCTCGCGAAGCAGGACTGCACCGACTGCTGGCGTGCCGCCCAGGACAGCGACGAGACGGGCAAGGCGGAGTGGCTGGGGACCAAGCGCGCCGCCGAACAGGCTGATTCGGAAGCCTGGTCCCAGCAGTACCGGATGCCACCGCTGGAGGGCACCGACCGCGGCATCGCCTGGGGCATCCGGTGCCGCCACCAGGTCCTCGCCGCCGCCTACACCACCCTCGTCCTCGACGCCGGCCTGCCGGAGCCGCAATGGGAGCAGATCGAGGACCAGGCCCGCACGATCACCCGCGCCGGCTGGTGGATCGACCAGCGCACTTCCGAACCCGGCGACCTGCCCGAGCTTCTCGACGCGGCCGTGGACACCGACCGGCCGACCGAGAACCCCTTCGTGTGACCCCCCGGTGCTCTGCTCCCAGGCAGAGCCCAGCCGCCAACTCCCCTGCTGAACCGCGAGTGGGCCGGCAGCGAC
>NZ_JBSFJC010000344.1:0-2651 GCF_053597855.1 Kitasatospora sp. NPDC001225 | reverse complement strand
GTGGCGCTGCCAGGCCTCCGTCCAGACCCGGACGTGGTGCTGCCAGGCCTCCTCGCCGAGGTAGGCGCGCGGGCGCAGCCCGTCCAGGGCGAGGTTGCCGTTGCTCAGCAGCGCCTGGTACTCGGAGCCGTGCGAGTCGATGTTGAGGTCGCCCGCGACCAGGACCGGCTCGTCGGCCGGGATCCGCTTGGCGTCCAGGAAGGCGCGCATCGCGGTGAGCTGCTTGGCCCGGATGTCCGCGGCCTGGCCGCTCGCGCAGCCGGAGTCGGTGGACTGGAGGTGGGTGCCGACCACGTGGGTGCGGCGGCCGTTGACGTCCAGCACGGCGTAGGCGAAGCCCTTGTTGGAGAACCAGTCCGAGCCGCAGGCGTCCTTGAAGACGTACTGCTCCTTGCGCAGGATCGGCCACTTGCTGAGCAGGGTGACGCCGCCGTCCTCGGGGGTGGTGGAGCTGTAGCTGCCGGAGGTGGCGTCCCAGCCGCTGGTGGAGCGGCCGACCACCGGCGTGTGGTACGGGTAGGCGGCCGAGGCCTTGGCGGTGAGCGCGTCGGAGGCCGCGTTGTCGAAGGCCTCCTCCAGCACGACCACGTCGTGGCCCTGGAAGAAGTCCGCCGAGGCGATGGCCTGCGCCCGGTGCTGCTGGCCCCAGTTGGGGTAGAGCGAGGTGCTCATCAGGAAGGTGTTGTAGGTCAGCACGTCGAGCGGGGGCGCGGTCGTCGGGGCGGTCTCGGCCGAGGCCGGGGCGGCGCCGAGCACGGCGAGGACGGTGGCGGCGGCACCGGCGGCGAGGGTGCGGCGGACGGACGACAGGGGCATCGGGCCTCCAGGAGGGCATCGCGGGTGTTGTCGTGGACCCGTCGGGTCAAGGGATGTTGTGTATCCAACTCGGCTCCCCGCACGGCCCGCAAGACAGCGGGCGAGCATGTGATGAACTCGTCGGTAACACCCGCGTCGAGGGCCTGACGGGCGGTCACCGCCCCGCCCCTCCGTACCGCGTGCCGGGAGCGGCGGTCAGACTGTCCCCAGCACCACGGAAGAACGGACGGGGGAAGGCATGGCCCGCAGGAAGAAGCAGAAGAGGCCGCTCGCGGAGGGGGTGGTCCGGCCGCCGAAGCGGGTCCGCAGGCGCCCGGAGCCGCAGCTGTCACCGAAGGCGGTCCGCCGGACGGCCTGGCCGGTCGGGGTGCTCACCCCGGTGCTGATGGTCGGCCTGGCCGTGCTCGGCAGCAACCCGGACTACGAACTCCCCTGCGGCATCCTGGCGTTCGTGGTGCTCTCGGCGGGCGTCATCGGGCTCGGCTTCGTCCGGCCCCGCGGCCTGGTCATCTGGCCGGCCGTCCTGTTCGGCGTGCTGCTGCTGGCGCTGCCGGCGGGGAGCATCCGGGCGCAGATCCTCACCGACCGCGGGGTGGAGACCGCGGTGGTGGTCACCGCGGCCCACAGCGCCAAGGACAGGAACGGCACCGTCAGCTGGACCTGCGACCTGCGCCGCGCCGACGGCCGGCCGCTGCCGCACGCCCGGGTCGGCGGCTTCGGCTGCTCGGCGTACGCCGTCGGCGACACCGAGAACGTCCTGGTCGACCCGGCGGGCTGGGCCCCGCCGGTCTCCCTGGACGAGGACCTCCCGTTCCGCCGCGGCGGCGTCTACGTCACCGCGGCGCTGGCCGTCCTGTGGGGCCTGCTCACCCTGGTCGCGGCGCGCCGCACCCTGCGGGATCCGGGCGCCGCGGCCGGTCAGCGGGGCGGCAGGTAGCGCACCAGGACGTCGGAGCCGGTGCCGTTCAGGGCGCCGAACAGCAGGGTGGTGCCGAACGCGTCCACCGCGGGCGCGAAGGACGGGCCGACGCCCTCGGCGACCCGCTCGACCAGGCCGGTCCTCAGGTCCCGCCGGAAGAGGTCCGGGGCGCCGTTGGTGTCGCCGGGCACCAGGCCGGCGTCGTCCGAGACGAAGTAGACCCAGCGGTCGTCCGCCGTCATGACGCCCGGCTGGGTGCCGGCGGGGGCCACCTCGGTGACCGCCCCGGTGCGCAGGTCGCGGGCGAGGAGCGGGACGCGGGTGGCGCCCTGGCCGGGCTCGAACACCCGGAACAGCGCGAACCGGCCGTCGGGGCTCAGCCGGCTCTGCCGCACGGCGTCGCGCAGGGTGCCGCTCGCGTCGACGCTCGCGCCCTCGATCCGGCCGGTGCGGGTGTCGTGGACGTAGAGCGGGAAGAGCTGGCGGGCGGGCGGCGGCTTCAGGGCGGGCCGGGCGGTCGGGCCGGTCGCGGCGGCCGGCAGCAGGTTGGCCGCCTTCGACCGGAACGCGACGGTCCGGCCGTCCGCGCTGAGCGAGGGCTCCACCGAGCCGCCGTCGGCGGGGGCGCCGCCCTGCCCGGTGCTGACCAGCCGGGTGCCGCCGGTCCGGCGGTCCGTCAGGTAGACGTTGGCGGTGCCGGCCCCCGCCCCGGGGGCGAGGTCGGCGCGGTCCGAGGAGTAGGCGACGAAGCGGCCGTCGGCGCTGATCGCGGGGCTGACGGAGTTTCCGGCGCCGGTGCCGGCGGTGACCAGCTCGGTACGGCCGGTCAGGCGGTCGCGGACGTAGACGTCGGTGCGGCCGCTGCCGTTCCTGGGGACGGCGTTGGCGGCGTCGCTGCTGAAGGCGACGTACCGGC
>NZ_JBSFJC010000343.1:0-2659 GCF_053597855.1 Kitasatospora sp. NPDC001225 | reverse complement strand
TTCTGCTGGGTGGGCGTTTCGCTCTCGGTGTCGGGACGGGGGAGGCGTTGAACGAGCACGTGCACGGCGATGCGTGGCCGTCCTTCGAGGTACGGGCCGAGATGCTGGAGGAGGCCGTCGAGGTGATGCGCGAGTTGTTCACCGGGGAACCGGTCAGCCACCGCGGCTGGCACTACACCGTCGACAACGCCCGCCTGTACACCGTCCCCGACCAGCCGCTGCCGGTCTACGTCTCGGCGTTCGGGCCGAAGGCCGCCGAGTTGGCCGGCCGGATCGGGGACGGTTTCGTCACCATGACCCCGGACGCCGACCTCGTGGGCGCGTTCCGCGAGGCCGGGGGCCAGGGCAAGAAGGTGGTGGGCGGCGTGAAGGTGTGCTGGAGCAGCAACCGGGAAACGGCCGTGGACGTGGTGCACCGGCTGTGGCCGACCGAGCTGCTGCCCGGCGAGCTCGCCCAGCTCCTGCCCACCCCGGCGCACTTCGAACAGGCAAGTCAGCTCGTCACCCGCGACATGGTTGCCGACGCGGTCACCTGCGGCGACGACGTGGAGCAGCACGTGGAGACAGCGCGCGCATATGAGCGCGCCGGGTTCGACGAGGTCTACGTCGGACAGATCGGCCCCGATCAGGAGGTCTTCTTCGACGCCTACCGTGAGCTGATCCTGCCCGCCCTGAACCGCTGACCCGGTCTGTCCGACCTATGGCCGCTGAAGCCGCGTCCGCACACGGGAGAGGCCCCGCTACAGGGTCCGGCCCCGGCAGGTGGCCCCTTCGGGCGCAGACGCCTTCGAGAGGCAGAGGTGGTTGCGGCGGCACGGCAGGGTACTTCGCGGCGCCGGGGCGCTCGGCGCCGGCCGGATGCCCCGGGTTCTGGCACCTGACCGGCGTGCGAAGGCGTGCACTGTGAGAGCGGTCTGGCACCGGTTGCGCTTTGTGTGCGGGCGGGCGTGGGGGCGCGGGTTGGAGATCGAGCTGATGCAGCGTTCGCTGGCCTTCGCCGCGCTGTTCTTCGTGACCCTGGTGCCGTTGCTCATGGTCATCGCGGCGGCTTCCCCTGCCCGCGGCAACGGGATCGCCCAGTGGATCACCGACGGCCTGGGGCTGTCGCCGCGCGGTGGCCAGGCCGTCGAGACGCTGTTCAGTTCACGCGGGCAGGTCCTCAGCACGACCACCGGGTTCAGCCTCGCCGCGCTGGCTTTCTTCGGCGTCTCGCTGACGGGTGCGATGCAGGGCGCCTACGAGCGGATCTGGGGCCTGCCGCGAGGACCGTGGCACCGGGTGGGGCGCCAGGTCGTCGCGCTGGCCGGGCTGACCGGCTACCTCGTCCTCGCGGCCTGGAGCGGCGTGCCCTGGCAGCACACCGCCGTCCAACCGACCCTGCGGATCCTCGCCACGGTGCTGGGCGGTCTGCTGCTGTTCTGGTGGCTTCCGCGCTTCCTGCTCGGGGCCCGTGCCCCGCGGCGAGGGCTGGTGCCCGGGGCGGTGGCCACGATGGTCGCCCTGGCCGGTCTCCGGCTGTTCTCCCGGCTGGTCTTCGCCCCGCTACTGGTCTCCAACGCCGTTTCCTACGGCACGGTCGGCGCAGTCCTGGTGGTCCAGTCCTGGCTGATCGGGGTGGGCTTCACGGTGTACGGCGGAAGCCTCGTGGGGTGGGCGCTGTCCGGCGGCGACCGGTCAGCCGCGGGCGACGGTGGTGAGGGGGGCCGCGGCACACCGGCAGCCGGCGAGGAGCCGGCTGACGAGGCCGGCGGGGCGCCAGGCGGAACACCACCGGGCGAAGCGGACGACTGATCCGGTGCGGCACGGGACCAAGGCCCGCAGGCGGGCGAGGTCGGGTCTAGGGAGCGGGACGGCGAGCCGCCACCAGGTCGGATCCGGGCGCCCGCACAACACGCAGTCCTGCGGCATCGAGTTCCTCCGTGAGCTGTTCGGGCGGGACGGGCCACATGTCGAACGCCTCCCGGGCCTCGCGCAGGAGCTCCTGCGCGCGTTCGACGCGGTAGGTGAAGACCACGCGCAGGACGCCGCGATGGGGCCGTCGGGTGACGTCGGCGCTGTACAGGTCAGGACCCACCCGCACCGGGCCGAGCCGTCCCGCCGCCTCGCACCCGTCGGGCAGGCCGGCGGGCGGCGGATCGAACAGGAGCAGGCCACCGGGCAGGAGGGCTGCCGAGATCGCCTTCCAGGTGGCCCGCCTGGTCGGGGGATCCAGACAGGCGATCACGTTGGAGGCGACGGCCAGGTCCGCCACGGCCGTCAGGCCTGTCGCCGCGAGGGGCTCGGGGTGCACGGTGACGCGAGCGCGCTGGTCCGCCCCGAGGTGCGCCAGGCGCGACAGCAGGGCGGCGCGCATGGCCGGGGCCGGTTCGACGGCGTGGACGGGCACACCGGAGGCGCGCAGCAGGACCTCGGTGGCGGTGCCGGTGCCCGCGCCGACATCAAGGACGGCGTGGCGGGCCCGCGTGGCGGCCGCGGCGAAGCGCCGCTCGGCCAGACGGCGGTCGGTCTCGGCCTGCAGGAGATCGTAGAACTCCGCGGAGACCGCGTACCCGCCGTCGGGGGAGTCGTCGCGCTCGGTGTACGCCGAGACGATGCCGCGGGCCGAGCCGACCAGCGCCTGCATCGCGTGCGGCACCTCCAGCCGGCGCCGGTACTCGGC
>NZ_JBSFJC010000342.1:0-2659 GCF_053597855.1 Kitasatospora sp. NPDC001225 | reverse complement strand
GGCGATCGTGCGGGACCCGGAGGGCGTGCTCAAGCAGCTGGAGGAGCGGTACGGTACCGGCCGGGCGGAAGTGTCGCCGGTCAGACCTTCGCGTCGCGGGCCTGGTGAAAGCGTTCCAGAACGAGCTCGACCAACTCCGGCGCGTCGACCAGCGGTTGGGAGACGCCGACCACTCCGGCCGCGGTCGAGGCCTCGACGGTCACGCGGAACAGCAGGCCGGCGGCGAAACAGTAGGACGCGACCGCGATCCGCCGGGCCCCGGCCCGGCGCAGCTCCGCCACCGCCTCGCCGGGGGTCGGCTCGGTGGCCGACGCGAAAGCGGCCCGGCACGGCAGGCCGAGCTCCGTGCCCAGCGCGGACGCCATCGCGGCCACCGACGAGGACGCGGCGGCGTCGACGCTGCCCGCCGCCGCCAGCACCACCGCGTCGAACTCGACGTCCAGTTCGGTGAGCCGGCGCCGCAGCGCCGCGACCAGCCGTCCGTCGGGCACGCCGGTGGGACCGCCCAGCACCGGCGCCACGATCGGTGCCTTGCCCGGCGGGTCGAGCAGTGCCTTGGGCAGGTCGACCCGGGCGTGGAAGGCGGCGGTCAGCAGCAACGGCACCACGACCACCTCCTCGTGCCCGGCTTCGGCGAGCGCGCCCAGCGCTTCACGGGCCGTGGGGCCGGCGTGCCGGAGGAAGGCCACCTCGACCCGGCTCCCGTGGGAGGCCTCGACCGCGCGGGCGAGCGCCCGGGTGGACTCCTGCGCCTCGGGAGCGAGGCTGCCGTGCGCCAGCAGGAGCAGTGCGCTCGGGGCCTGCTCGGCGAGCGGCTGGGGCGTCTTGATCACGTCGGTCACTGTCGTACCACCCTCGTCATGCGGTGCGAGTACTGCGAATACAAGGAAGTGACCGTCAGATTACCGTCCGTGACCAGCCTTGCCGGTGGCGCCGCGCAGGCGGCCACGAGCAGGTCCCGCCGGCCCTCGACCTCTCCCCGCGCCCCGCATCCGGGTGGACCCGCGCCGGGCCCCGCCCGAGACCGGCGGGAGCCCGGCGGATGCCCCCGTAGCCTGCGACCACTTGCCCGGCCCGACACCTCGAAGGCGGCCCACCATGGAAGCGTCCACACTCCTGCCGGCTGTCGCCGTCTTCTCGCTGGTGACCGTGGAGTTCGGCGGACACGCGCTGCTTCAGCTGACCACCGTCCAGAACGGCACGCTCACCCCGCTGCGCGAACGGTCCTTCCGCGCCGGCCACGCCCACGCCGGCGTGCTGCTGATCCTGTCCCTCGTCTACTTCCTCTACCTGCCCCGCGCGGGGTTCTCCTCCGGAACGGAGTGGCTCTTCGGCATCCTCCTGCTGGCCGGAGTGCTCGCCCAGTCCGGCGGCTTCTTCCTGCACCTCGCCCTCGGCACCGAAGGCCACTCCTCCCCCGGCACCCACCTCACCCGGGGCGGGGCCCTCCTCCTCGCCGCGGCGCTCATCGCCCTGGGCGTCGGCCTCGTCCAGCACCTCTGACAGGTGATCGTTTTCCCTCCTCAGTCGCGCGGCGCGAAGGCACCGCGCAGGACCCGCTCGACCAGCTCTTCGTAGCCGATGCCCACAGCGGCGGCCGTCAGCGGGAGGGTGGCGGTACGGCGCAGCGCCGGCAGGGTGTTGAGTTCGAGCCAGTGGAAGCCCCCGTCCGGGGCGATGACGAAGTCGCTTCGCGAGTGGCTCGAGCAGCCGAGTGCGGTGTGTGCTCGCCGGGCGGCCTCCCTGATCCCCCGTGCTGTCCCGTCCGGAAGGTCGGCCGGACACCTGAAGGAGTGCAGGTCCGGGCTGTTCTTCGCCGCGTGGTCGTAGAATTCGCCGGCGGTGAGGACCTCCGCGGCGGGGAGGGGCACCGGGTCACCGTCCGAGTCCAGGACACCGACCGTCACGGTCCTGCCCTCGACGAACGGTTCGACGAACAGGCGGTGGCCGGCGGCGCGAAGGTCCTCGAGCACCTGCGTCAGCCCGCTCCGGTCGCGGGCCACGGCGATGCCGATCGAGCTGCCCTCGGCGCGCGCCTTGACGATGACCGGGGCGGCCAGCCGGGCGAGGACGTCCTCGGCGGCCGCGTCGGCGGCCTGGGTGTCCGGCACGAGGACTCCGGCCAGCACGGGCACGCCCGCCGCGCCGGCCACGATCTTGGCGGTGGGCTTGTGCATGGCGAGGGCGCTGGCCCGGACACCCGAGCCCGTGTAGGGGATGCCGCTCGTCTCCAGGAAGCCCTGCAGCCTGCCGTCCTCCGCGTGCCGGCCCGCCAGCGCCAGGAAGGCCACGTCCACCGCGCGCACCTGGTCCGCGAACGCGGGATCAATGGTGTCGATCACCCGGATCCGGTATCCGAGGGTGGTCAGTGCCTGCGCGACGTCGGCGCCCGTCGCGAGGGAGCGGTCGCGTTCGCGGCTCGGTCCTCCGGTGAGGACGCCGACGACGGTGTCGGCGGGCCGGTGGTCGTGTCTCTCGGGCTTCGTGGGGTTCATGGGGTTCGTGGGCTGGGGCACCTTTCTCCTTCGGGCCCCCTTCGCGCAACCGGCGGGGTCAGGGCTCGGCCGGGCCGGGCCGCAGCGTCATGTAGCCGTCCACGGGGTGGAACCCGAGGGCGCGGTAGAGCGGGGCGCCGGCCTCGGTGGCGCGCAGTTCGATC
>NZ_JBSFJC010000341.1:0-2668 GCF_053597855.1 Kitasatospora sp. NPDC001225 | reverse complement strand
ATCAACGACAACGGCTCCGGCTCGGCGGCCGTCCTGACCACCGCCCTCCAGGTCGCCAAGGCCGGGCTGAAGCCCGAGCGGCACCTGCACTTCGCCTGGTGGGGAGCGGAGGAGGCGGGGCTGGTCGGCTCGGCGGACTACGTCAAGAACCTGTCCGCCGACGACCGCAAGGCCATCGACCTGTACCTCAACCTCGACCAGGCGGGCAGCAAGAACCTCCAGCAGTACCTCGTGGTGAAGGACGAGAAGAACGGCGGGGCCGCGGCCTTCAAGGCCTTCGAGAACTGGTTCGGCAGCCGGGGCTTCGCCACCTTCGACATCCCGCTGGACAGCTCCGACACCGAGTCGTTCGGGAAGGCCGGCATCCCGACGTCCGGTTTCAGCAGCGGCGTCTCGGACTGCCTCCACAGCGCGTGCGACGACCTCGCCAACGTCGACCCCGCGACGCAGGCGACCAGCACCAACGCGCTGATCGGCGTGGTGTGGCAGTACGCCACCGCCTCCGCCATGGCCCGACCCTGACCACCCGTCGCCCCCAGGAGCCACAGATGCGCGCACCACTGAGCCACCACCGCCGCAAGGCCGCCACCCTGGTCGCGGCCGCCACCGCCCTCGGCGTCGCCCTGACCGCCGCCCCCGCGGGAGCGGCCGGCATCGGGGACCCGTACTTCCCCGAGGACGGCAACACCGGCTACGACGTGGCGAACTACGACGTCCGGATCGCCTACGACCCGGCGCACCCCGACCGGTTGGACGGCGACACCACCGTCACCGCCCGGGCCCTGCGCCCCCTCGACCGCCTCTCCCTGGACCTGAAGGGCTTCCAGGTCGCCTCGGTCACCGTGAACGGCGCCCCGGCCAGGTCGTTCTCCCGCTCCGGCGAGCACAAGCTGGACATCGAGCCCGCCCGCCGGGTGGCCGGCGGCACCACCTTCGCCGTACGGGTCGTGTACGCGGGCAAGCCCGACCCCGAGGGCTGGCACCAGCTGGTGTCCGGCGGCGTCAACGCGATGGGCGAGCCGCACGGCGCGACCTCCTGGTTCCCGTCCAACGACCACCCGTCCGACAAGGCCACCTTCTCGCTCACCGCGACCGTCCCCGACGGCTGGACGGCCATCGGCAACGGCCGGCCCGGCCCGACCACCGGCAAGGACGGCTCGACGACCTTCCGCTGGCGCGAGGACAAGCCGATGGCGACGTACCTCAGCACCGTCGCCATCGACAGGTTCACCGTCCACCGCTCGGAACTGCCCGACGGGACACCGGTCATCACCGCCTACGGCCCGGACGTGCCGATCGACGACGTGGCCAAGGCGACGGAGGCCCAGCAGCCGGAGATCATCGCCTTCCTGGCCTCCAGGTTCGGCCCGTACCCGTTCTCCTCCGCGGGCGCCATCGTCCGCAGCTGGACCAAGGAGTCGGGTACCGGCGCGCCGGACCTGGAGACCCAGAGCCGGCCCACCTACACCAACTACTTCTGGGACGCCGCGGCGGTCCACGAGATCTCCCACCAGTGGTTCGGCGACAGCGTCTCGTTCACCGACTGGCGCGACGGCTGCATCGCCGAATGCGTCGCCCAGTACGCCAACCAGCTGTGGGACGAACACCAGGGCAGCGACCTCGACACCGGCTTCTACGCCCCCACCGTCCAGGAGAACCGGAACAAGCCGGAGTTCTGGTCCACCAAGCTGTACGACCCCGGCCAGGGCAAGGAACTCGCCCCGGCCCTCTACTTCAAGGGCTCGCTGATGATGCACGCCCTGCGGCGCACCGTCGGGGACGACGCGTTCTTCGGCACCCTCAAGCGCTGGACCGCCGACCACGCCTACGGCAACGCCTCCTTCCCCCAGTTCGAGGCCCTCGCCGCGAAGGTCTCCGGCAAGGACCTCAAGGGCTTCTTCGACGCCTGGGCCCACGGCACGACGATCCCCCCGCAGCAGTACCTCTACCCGGGCTCCCTCGCCCCGCTGGCCGGCCGGTAGGAGCCCGCTGACGACCGTGCCCGCGGAGGGGCTGTCCTGCTCGGGGACAGCCCCTCCGTCGTGGTGCGGCAGCGGCGACGGTCCAGGCCGTGCCGGTGGGCTGTTTTCTGCCAAATTGGTCTCTACCATTGCCCCGAATCCGGGATTCCGGAAGGCTCGCCGCCGAGCGCCGGGAAGCGGACTCCGGCGTTCTCGCCCGAGGGAGGATCCACCGAGATGGCATTGCGCACAGCGGTTTCCACCATGGCCCTGGCCGGACTGCTGACGGTTGCGGGTGGCCTGGCGGCCGCTCCCGCCGCCCAGGCGTCCACGACGAGGACGACCGGATACACCTACATCGGCATGTACCCGAGCGGCGCCGCGTGCGACGCCGCCGGCCGGGCCTACGTGGCCCGCGGGGAGGCGGTCAGCTACTTCTGCGACGTGGCCCCGACCACGGCCCGGCTCTCGGTCTGGTTCTACTGAGACCGCCTGCCGGGTGCCGCGCGGGGTCCGGGGTGACGTCCGCCGCGGCGGGTGTCCGGCGGTGTGACTCCGGCTGAACCGGCAGGTCCGGGTGAGCAGTCGGGGGCGTTGGCGGCGGGGTTGTTCGCGCCGCCCCGGGGCGCGGCCACCCGGGGGGGGGGCGGCCCCCCCGCGCGGTCTAGCCCACACACGTCATCCCCACACAAAACAAAAAAAAAACA
>NZ_JBSFJC010000340.1:0-2689 GCF_053597855.1 Kitasatospora sp. NPDC001225 | reverse complement strand
AGCTACCTCGCAGGCCTCCACCTCCGCGCCTCAATGATCTGGATAGACGACCTCGTGCGACCACCCAACTGATCACAACATCACACAGGCCCTAGTTCATATGACGATGCGTCAACAGACGTGGCACTGACCCGGGTCGAGGCCGTCGCGGTCGGTCGCACCCGGTGCAGGGGGCGCGCGACGGGCGTCGAGCGCGGTGGTCGGACCGTTCGTGTGGGCCGCCGGGATGACCTCCCCAGCGTGCCGGACCGACCCGGATGGTGGAGACGGCATAGTCGTCCCGTCGCCCAATGGCGTGTTCACTCCGTCATCCAGAGTCCTGTGCACACCCTGGAGAGTCCTCGATGCCCAAAGTCAGACGTCGCCGGGGCCTGGCCCCGGCCTTCGGGGTGCGGGGCAGTACCGTCCCGACTCGTCCGTCGAACCGTGCCGCGTCGAAGCGGCGCGGCTGGTCCGGAGCGCTGGCAGCGGTGCTGACGCTGGCCCCGCTGTCGCTCGTCCCGCTGATGGCCGCCCCCGCCGCGCACGCCGCCCAGGCCTGCCCGCCCGACCCGGGCTACACCGACTGCCTCGCCTTCACCCACACCGGCGGCGGCCAGGACTTCACCGTTCCCCCCGGTGTCACCTCCATCCGGGCGAAGGCCTGGGGCGCGGGCGCGGCCGCCGAAGCGGACAGCCCCGCGGGAACGGCCGGAGCCGACCACCGGAGCCGACCGGGTGCCGCCGGCGCCTTCGCGACCGCACTGCTGGACGTGACGCCGGGGCAGCGGCTGACAGTGGTGCCCGGCCAGGGCGGGCGGGCGCGCTCCGAGGACCCGAGCTCCCCGGCGGCCCGTACGGCCCTCGGCGGCGGCGCCTCCAGCGTCCTGGCCGATGAGCCGCACGCCTCGGCCCGCACCCTGCTGGCGGCCGACGGCGGTACCTCCCCGAGCGCGGGCGGTACGGCCGTCGGCTCCGGGGGCGGCGACGTTCCGGCGGGCCTGGCGTCGCACCTGACCGAGCGCCAGTACGTCGCCGGGGCGGGCTTCGGCGGCTTCGCTCACCCCGCCGCCTCGGTGAAGCCCGGCGACCGCGACGGACGTGACGGACGCGACGGACGTGACGGCGGCAACGGCCTCGTGGTGCTGGAGTGGCAGGCCCCGGACGCCGCCTCGGCGAAGGCCGCCCCCGTCCAGGGCAACGCCTCGCAGGCTCCGTCCCCCTCGTCGTCCGCCGTGAGCGCCCCCGAGCCCCCGTCGGCCGTAGCGTCCGCTGAGAGCGTCCCCCCGTCGGGCACGGCCCCGGCCGGCCACGCGCCCCGGGCACCCGGCCCCCCCTTGGACTGCAGCGGCAACACGATCTACGCCGTCCAGCGCGGCTCCTCGGGCGCCGGTACGGGCACCCTGCTGGCCCTGGCCTCCGGCACCGTCGGCGGCGCCAACGTGACCGCCACGACGGTGAGCACGCTCCCCGCCGGGTCCGGCTTCACGAACGCCCTCGGCATCACGGACGGCGGCACCGCCGCCTACGTGGTCGACCAGACGCCGGCCGTCAGCGGGTCCGTGAACGTGTACGGCTACAACGCGGCCACCGGCGCCTGGACCGTCTACACCGGATCCGCCGGCCCCACCAGTGACTCCTTCGTCGCCGGCGCGGTGAACCCGGTCAACGGCATCTACTACTACGCCAGCTTCGAGCCCGGTACCGCGACCACGCCCGGCGTGGCCACCCTCTACGGGTTCAACACCACCACCAACACCGCGATCCCCGGCGTGATCGGCACGTTCGACCTGCCGGTCACCGGCACCTCCGGCCCCAACGGCGACATCACCTTCGACGCGGGCGGCAACCTCTACATCCTCTCCTCCGTCGGGACCGACGCCGCCATCGGCCGGGTCTCCGCACCGATCCCCACCACGGGGTCGGCCACCGGTGTGCCGCTGACCAGCACGACGCTGAGCACCCTGGACAACCCGACGGACAGGTCCTTCAACGGGGCGGCCTTCGACAACGTCGGCAACCTCTACATCGAGTTCACCTCGGGGACCACCACCTACCTGGAGCGGCTCAACCCGAACACCGGCGCGGTCACGGCCGGTCCCACGCCGTACACCAACAACGCCTTCCTCTCCGTGGACCTCGGCGCCTGCTCCACCAACCCGACCCTGACCCTGCAGAAGGACATCGTCGGCCGGTTCGCCGAGTCGACCACGTCCAACGACCAGTTCACGCTGGAGATCACCGGCGGTGGCGTCACCCAGGGCAACACCGCCACCACGACCGGCACCAGCACGGGCGTCCAGTCGCCCCCGGCCGGCCCGGTCATCGCGCTGTCCGGCACCACCTACACCCTCACCGAGACGGCGGCCTCCGGAAGCCTCTCCGACTACACCACCACCTACGACTGCGTCGACACGGCCAACGGCAACGCCCCGATCACCTCGGGCAGCGGGGTGACCACCTTCAACCTGCCGTTCCCGGCGACGGTGGAGGACAAGAACAGCCCGATGGTGCTCTGCACCTTCACGAACACCCCGGTCCCGGTGACGCCCGCGCTCACCATCGTGAAGTCGGCGTCGCCGACGACGGTTTCGGCGGTCGGTCAGGTCGTGGACTACAGCTTCCTGGTGACGAACACCGGGAACGTGACGCTGACGGACGTGACGGTGAACGAGACGGCGTTCTCCGGTTCCGGGGGGCCGCTCGTGGC
>NZ_JBSFJC010000339.1:0-2734 GCF_053597855.1 Kitasatospora sp. NPDC001225 | reverse complement strand
GTCAGGGCCGCGGCCAGCAGGACGGCCGTGCGGCCCGGGGGTCTGCGGCGGCCAGGGGTTCGTTCGGCTCCCGTACTGGCACAGACCGGACTGGCCCTGCGCAACCTCCCTCCACACGCGAGGGCCAAAGTACGGGCGGTCAGCGTCATGGCTCTTCCTGACAGGCGGCTGCAGCATGCAGTGGCACGTCTCGCTGATCGCGGTCGACAACCCCGTCCTGCTCTGGGACGCCGACGGCTGGGAACCCGACTGGGGCGAAAACCCCCACGACGGCCTGTGCTACGCCGCACCGTCACTGCGCCAATGGCTGTGGACCTGGGCGGACGGAGGCAACGTGTGGGACGAAGCACTCAAGATCATTTAGGTGCTGCGACCACAAGCGTCTTGACGGTCTTCCCCACCAAGCACCGCACGTCCCGGCCGGACAGACGGGCCCATCCGGCGCCAACGCCCCGCCTCGTCCCACCCTGCCGCTGTACCGCCCCTTTCCGGGAAGGCCAGAACGCAGCCCTCCGCGTACCCCCGCTGCGCCGACCTGCCCCGGCCGGCGCAACGGCGCTCCGGTGCAGCAGCCCGGAGCCTGCCGGGACGGCGGCTGCGCCGCTTCTGGGACAGCTGTCCGAGCGGTCTGCCACACTCGTCCCGTGGCGGTGGATCCGACGAAGCTGCGAGAAGCGGTCAGCACTGTCGTGTGGGGGCTCCATTCCTGTACCCACCGGGAGTTGACCGAGCTGGGGCCCGAGCTCAGGCTACCGATACCCGCGGCAGACACAGGCTCGAAGAGCCAGCGCCTGGAAGCCTGCCTCAAGGCACTCCCGGACGGCGGCGGCCTCCTCCAGGCCGCGCAGCGCCTCCTCGACTCCCCGCAGGTGTCCGTCCGCAGGAAGGAGCGGTTCGCCCTCGAGGACGCCGTCTGGGACGCCGGAACGGTCATCGAGATCCCGGGCCGGGTGCGGCGCGAGCTGGCCGCCGCGATCAACCTCGACGAGCTGCTCTACCGCCAGGACAGGTTCGAGCGCGCACTGGAACGGTTCTGGCACCTGGACGACGACCCGATGGCGCTGTGGACGGGATCGTCGACGACGAGCCTGCGGGCCCGGATCCACCAGCACGTGTTCCGCAACCGAGAGGACTGGTCGGCGGAGGAACTGTTCGAGCAGCTCGGGGTCTTCGAGGCCAGCTCCGCCAGGTTCACCCGCTTCCTCGAAGCCCTGGTCGACCCGACAACCCTCCCAGACGCTGGCGCCCAAGGCCGCCTCGTCGAGACGGTCAACACAGCGCTGGCACCGACCGCAATCCGCCTCGAGCAGACCGGCGAGCGCGACGGCTACCCACACTTCCAGCTCCTGCGCACCGGCCCCGGCGCCGCCCGCCGGCCGAAGACCTTGATCTTCGCCACCACCGCCAAGCCCGACATCCGCTTCCTGAGCGTCGTCGACAACGATCTCGAAGTCCTGCAGGGGACAGACCAGGTCCTCGTCTACGACCGGCTCATCGGCCCGGACGGCATCCGCTGGTGCGACCTGCAGCAGTGGTGGCAGGAGAAAACCGGCACCGACGACACCGAGCAGGCCAAGAAGGACCTCTACAACCGCCTGCTGGCCTCCATGCCCAGCGAGGACGTCTCGCCCCAGCGCGACCTCTACCGGCTCTATCACCGCATCTACGGTGCCCGCGCCTCGACCCTGCCCGCTTTGCTCCCCGAGGTCTGGCTGCACTGGGACCACAAGACCGTCCAACAGCGCGGCGTCGAAGCCCTGCTGAACCACCGTATGGACTTCCTCATGCTCCTACCGGGCGGCCACCGCGCCGTCCTGGAAGTCGACGGCCGCCACCACTACGCGACCGCCAAGGCGTACGAGGACACTGTCCGCGGCGACCGCGACCTCAAGCTCCGCGGCTACGAGGTCTACCGATTCAGCTCCACCGAACTCAGCAACCGACACCACGCTGGCCCCCTCCTCGAGCAGTTCTTCACCACCCTCTTCACCCACCACAACCTCACCATCCCGCCGGCGGAGCCCCACCACACGACCCCCAACACCTGACGCCCGAACCCGGCCGGGAACCTGGGCCAGGCGCACCCACTGGATGGGCCTGCATTAGCCCTCAACGCCAAGCAACGGCCCGCGAGTTCATCACGGCCCTGCTGCGCCCCGTTGCCGACAACCGGCCGCGGTGAAGAGTAGCCGTGTGCGATACAGAACCCGCCCGGTCGATCAATTCTGTATCGCCGACACCTTGCCTCAGTGGCATTACACATGAGGACCCGCAAGCAGCCGACATCCCGTTACATAACATCGGCCGACCAACTCTCATTCTCTAGTTGCCAAGTAGGGTGGTCTAAACCAAAGGGAAAGATTTAGACCTGACTTCAGCCTAACGGAGGGTCACGAAAACCTCTGCAGTGGAGGAAACGGCATCGCCTGGCTGCCCCTAACAGACCGCTCGTTCCGCCGGAGGCGGAACGAATCCGGAGGGCGCTGAGAACGCTAGAATGAGGCTGCACAGCAGCCACGGAACACTTGGCCGAAGCTGATCCCCATGAAACTAGCAGGTCAGAGCCAAGCTCTGAGCGAACCATCCGTCGAGGAACCTGGTTCGCATTACAGAGATCAGAATCGGGCCGGCGGTGACCGCCACCACCCACTGCATCACCAGTACGGCGACGGCGTGGTCCGCACCCTGGAGCACCGGGTCGCCGAGCTGCTCGGCACCGAGGACGCGGCCTTCT
>NZ_JBSFJC010000338.1:0-2736 GCF_053597855.1 Kitasatospora sp. NPDC001225 | reverse complement strand
GCCCGGCCGGTACGCTACCGACCAGGAAGAAGGGAAGCCCGATGGCGATCGAGCGGCGTCCGCTGCGCGAGCAGGTCAAGGACGAACTCCTGGAGCAGCTCGGCCGCGGCCGGTTCACCCCCGGCGAGTCGATCAACGAGGTCCAGCTCGCCGAGGAGCTGGGCGTGAGCCGAACCCCCCTGCGCGAGGCCCTGATCAGCCTGGAGCGCGAGGGCATCATCACCAGCGAACGCGGCAAGGGCTTCCGCTTCGCCCCCACCGGCAAACAGGAGTTCCTCGACCTCACCGCGATCGTCATCGCCCTGGAGTCGCTGGCCCTGCGCACCTCCGACCCGGCCCACCTTGCCGAGATCGCCCCCCGGCTGCTCGCCGAGGCCCGCGCCTTCTCCGCCCCGCAGGCCCCGCACGGCACGATAGAGCGCCACGACGACGCCTGGCACGCCCTGCTGCTCTCCGGCTGCGCCAACGCCCGGCTGCGCGAGATGATCGACTCGCTGAAGCTCACCCTGCACCGCTACGAGCGGGTGGTGGTCGGCGACCACGAGATCCTGGAGCGCGCCGCCGAGGAGCACGAGCGGATCGCCCAGTGCCTGCTGGACGGCGACATCGACCAGGCCGTCGCCGCGCTGGAGGCCAACTGGACCGGCGGCATGGAACGCATCCTGCACCGGCTGCCCCCGGTCGCCGCGTTCTGAGCCGCCCGCCCCGGGCGCCGCGTTCGAGCCGGTCGCCGCACTCCGAGCCGACCCGTCAGCCCAGCAGTTCCGGGACGCCCGGGGCGAGCCAGTGCAGCCGGTCGGCCAGGCCGGCCGCCTCGAACCGCGCGGTGGTCTCCGCCCGCCCCTCGGTGAAGTGCTCCCACGAGGTGTAGTGGACGGGGACGACCCGGCGGGCACCGAGCGAGGCGGTGAGCGCGACGGCCTGCGCCCCGTCCATGGTGATCAGCCCACCGCCGCCGAAGGCCTCGATCCGGGCCGCGCCGAGGTGCAGGAAGGCCGTACCGATCCGGAACTTCCGCCCCACCGCGTCCAGTTCGGGGATGTGGACGGTGTCGCCCGACACGTAGAGCGCCTCCTCCTCGCCGGGCGCCTCGACCACGAAGCCGGTCACGTCCCCGACCGGACCGTGCAGGCCCGGCGTGCCGGTCACCCGCAGGGTCCGGCCGTCCACGGTCAGGGTGCGGCTCTGCCAGGGCGCCAGTCCGAGCGCGCCGCCGCCGAGCCGGGCGGCCCCGCTGACGGTGGTCAGCACCGGCCGCCCGGCGAGCAGGATCCGGCCGGTGGCGTCCAGGTTGTCGGGGTGCTCGTCGTGGCTGAGCAGCACGGCGTCCACCGGCGGCAGCTCGTGCGCGCCGATCGCCGGGGCGCCGGTGCTGCGCAGGACCACCGGGTCGTGCCGGTACTCGGCCGGAGCCGGATCGAAGACGGGGTCGGTGAGCAGCCGCAGCCCGCCGACCTCCAGCAGGACGGTCGCGGTGCCGATGTGGGTGGCCTCGATCTTCACAGTGTTCGTTCCCTTGTGATGAATTGACGGTCAATCAGTTTTCGGCCCGGACGCGGAAGCGGCTCCGGTAGTCCCCCGGCGTGGTGGAGAGCCGGTCCCGGAACACCCGGTGCAGGGTCTCGACGGAGCCGAAGCCGCAGGCCCGGGCGACCCCCGGCAGCGGGTGGTCGGTGCGCTCCATCAACCGTCGCGCCGCCTCCAGCCGCAGCTCCTCGACGTACGCCCCGGGCGTCGTACCGGTCTCCGCACGGAAGACCCGGGCGAAGTGCCGCTCGCTCATGGCGAGCCGGCCGGCGAGGGCGGGCACCGACAGGTCGCCGTCCAGGTGCTCGCCGATCCAGCGGCGCAGGTCCCGCAGGTCCACCCGGCCGCCCGGGCGGTGGGCCAGCGGCACGCTGAACTGGCTCTGGCCGCCCGGGCGTTGCAGGTACATCACCATGATCCTGGCGATCTCCAGCGCGAGGTCGTCGCCGTGGTCCTCGGCGACCAGCGCCAGGGTGAGGTCCATCGAGGTGCTCAGGCCGGCGCTGGTCCACATCCGCCCGGAGCGGATGAACACCGGATCGGCGTCCACCTCGACGGCCGGGTGGTCGGCGGCCAGCCGCTCGGCGGTCGCCCAGTGGGTGGTCGCGCGGTGCCCGTCCAGCAGCCCGGCCGCCGCCGTCACGTGCGCGCCCGCGCAGACCGAGGCGACCCGTCCGGCCCGTGGCCCGGCCTCCCGCAGCCAGGCCACCACGGCCTGGTCCACCCGGGGCACCGGCCCGTCCGGCCCCAGGTCCACCCGGCCCGGCACCAGCACCGTGTCCGCGCGGACCCGCGCCTGCGCCAACGTCCCGGTCACGTGCAGCGGCACCCCCGAGAAGGTCTCCACCGGCCCGCTCCGCTCGGCGCACACCCGCACCTCGTACCCGGGCCACCCGGGCGGCAGCAGCCGGCCGGCCAGCGCGAAGATCTCGGCGGGCCCGGCCACGTCCAGCGCGTTCACCCCGGGGAACACCGGGACCACGACCAGATGCGGCAGGCGGAGTGCGTCGTCCATGCCCCCACCCTCGCCCGGAGGCGGCCGTGGCGGCAATGACGGGACTCTGCAACATCCGGCCATCGGCCCGGGTCCTCTCCTCATCCGAAAGAGAGGACCTACGCCCCCGGCCGTACCGCCCCCGCGACCAGCGCCCGATTGACCGTCCTCCGCCTCCCAGCGGCAGGATGGCCCGCATGTGGGGCAAGTGGATC
>NZ_JBSFJC010000337.1:0-2749 GCF_053597855.1 Kitasatospora sp. NPDC001225 | reverse complement strand
ATCCGATACATCGAACCGATAGCTCGCGCCCCCGGGGCCGGTCGACCCCGGGCGGACGCCCGCGCGCTGTGCACCCGGCACAGCCCGCCGACCACGAGGAGCCACGATGACGGGGACCGACCACAGCACCGAGCACCACCGGGACGACACCCGCGGCCACGCGCCCACCGGACAGGTGCCGGCGCAGGACGAACGACGGCTGCATGGCTCGTCGTTCGGCCGGGCAGCGGTCGCCTACGCCGAGCACCGCCCGGACTACGCGCACGCCGCGGTGCACTGGGCGCTCGAAGCCGCGCCCGGCCCACGGGTGCTCGACCTCGGCGCCGGAACGGGCAAGCTCACCGCCACGCTGGTCGCGCTGGGCCACCAGGTCGTCGCGGTCGAACCCGACCCGGCGATGCTGGCCGAACTGCGCGGCACACTGCCGGACGTCCGCGCGCTGGAGGGGAGCGCCGAGGCGATCCCGCTACCGGACGGGTCGGTCGACGCCGTGGTGTCCGGCAACGCCATGCACTGGTTCGACATGGCCGCCGCGGGGCCCGAGATCGCCAGGGTCCTCGCGCCCGGCGGCGTCCTGGCCGGCCTGTGGAACGTCTTCGACGACGGCGTCGACTGGGTGGCCGGCCTCGCCAGGGTCACCGGCCCCGCCGCCATCGGCCCGCGCGACGTGCCCGGCAGCTGGCGCACCGAGACGGCCCGGATGCACCTGCCCGCGTCGGGCGGCGCCGACGCCTGGTTCGACTCACCCGAGCAGGCGGAGTTCCCCCACGGCCAGCGGCGCACCGCCGACTCCCTCGTCTCGACCCTCGCCACCAAGGCCGGCGTCCTGGTCATGCCCGAGCAGGAACGCGAGGCCCTCCTGGCGGCGACCCGCACCTACCTCGCCGCCCGACCGGAGACCGGCGACGGCGAGTTCATCCTCCCAATGCTGACCAGCGTCCTGCGCGTCCGCCGGATGTGACGCCCGTCCGCCGCCTGCCGCCCGGGGCCCCTACAGCGTCCCGGCGTCCGGCCGGTTCGACCGCCGTGCGGCTGGTCGCGGGCTGGTGGAGAGCCGTTCAATCGGCGTGGAGGGCGCGTTCCGTGATGTTGCGGGCCATGCCTCCGAAGACGGCGCTGTGGAACGGGGCGATGGCCCACCAGTAGGCGTGTCCGGCCAGGCCGTGCGGGTGGAACAGGGCCCGCTGCCGGTAGCGCGCCCCGCGCTCGCCCTCGGGTGTGACGGAGAGTTCGAGCCAGGCAAGCCCTGGTAGGCGCATCTCGGCCCTCAGGCGGAGCAGCCGACCGGGTTCGATCTCCTCCACCCGCCAGAAGTCGAGGGAGTCCCCGACCCGCAACCGGGCCGGGTCACGGCGGCCACGGCGCAGTCCGACGCCGCCGACCGCGCGGTCGAGCCAGCCGCGCAGGGCCCAGGCGAGGGGGAAGGAGTACCAGCCGTTGTCACCGCCGATGCCTTCGATGACCCGCCAGACGGCGGCGACCGACGCGGTGACGGTGCGTTCCCGGATGTCCTGGTAGAGGCTGCCGCCGGCCCAGTCGGGGTCCGTGGGCAGGGGGTCGCTCGGGGCGCCGGGCAGGGAGGCGGAGGACCAGCGGGTGGCGACGTCGGCGTCCTTGATGCGGCGCAGGGCGAGCGTGACCGCCTGGTCGAAGCCGGTCAGCCCGTTCGGCGGGTCCGGGATCCACCCGGCGATGTCGTGCTCGCCGCAGACGACCTCGTGGCGCAGGGACTCGACCAGGGGGCGGGCGATGGAGTTCGGCACCGGGGTCACCAGGCCGACCCAGTGGCTGGAGAGGCGGGGGGTGAGGACGGGCACGGGGACGATGAGGCGGCGGCGCAGTCCGGCCGCGCAGGCGTAGCGCCGCATCATCTGCTGGTAGTCGAGGACGTCGGGGCCGCCGATGTCGAAGGTGCGGTTCACCTCGGGTGGCAGGTCGGCGGCGGCGGCGAGGTAGCCCAGGACGTCGCGGACGGCGATCGGCTGGATACGGGTCGACACCCAGCGAGGGGTGACCATCGCGGGCAGGCGTTCGGTGAGGTAGCGGAGCATTTCGAAGGAGGCGCTGCCGGAGCCGATGATCACGGCGGCGCGCAGCTCGGCGGTCGGGACGCCGCTGGAGCGCAGGATCCGGCCGACCTCGGCGCGGGACCTCAGGTGGGGTGACAGGTCCGCTTCCGGCACCGCGGTGGGCACCAGGCCGCCGAGGTAGACGATCCGGGTGACGCCGGCGGCCGCGGCGGCGGCCCCGAAGGCTCGCGCGGCTTCCCGGTCGGTGCTCTCGAAGGAGGGTCCGGTGCCGAGGGAGTGGACGAGGTAGTAGGCGGCGTCGACGCCGTCGAGGGCCCCCGGGAGGGTTTCGGGCCGGGTCACGTCGCCGGGGACGACGTCGACGTCGGCCCGCCACGGCTGGTCCCGCAGCCGGTCGGGGTCGCGCACCAGGCAACGCACGGAGTGCCCGCGCGCGAGCAGTTCGGGCACCAGGCGGCCGCCGATGTAGCCGCTCGCGCCGGTCACCAGGCAGCTCTTCGAGTCGGGTCGCGAGGCGTTCATCTCGGCTCCTCGTCCGACGTCAAGGGTGTCGATTCCGGCCGGTGCCTGGACCGACGGGACCAGGATCCCGCCTTGCTTCCGGAGCCCGCGACCGGGTGGACCGGCGGGCGCGTCGGCCGGTCCTGGCGTTCGCCCGCGCCGAGGACCGGCCGGCCGTGCTGGAACCGGGCCGTGAGGTCCTCGGGCGCAGATCGGAA
>NZ_JBSFJC010000336.1:0-2752 GCF_053597855.1 Kitasatospora sp. NPDC001225 | reverse complement strand
GTCAACCCCAGCGGCGGCGCGATCGCGCTCGGCCACCCCCTGGGCGGCTCCGGCGCCCGCATCCTCACCACCCTGCTGCACCGGCCGCGCCGGAGAGGGGCCGGTGGCCGTCTACCTGGCCCTCCCGCCGGCGCTCTTCCCCGCCGCGGTCACCGCCCTGCACGCGGCGGGCCTGCCGGAGGGCAGCCGGATCGTCCTGGAGAAGCCGTTCGGCGAGGACCTGGCCGGCGCGCGGGAGCTGAACCGGCTGCTCGCCGAAATCCTGCCGGAGCGGGCGGTGTTCCGGGTCGACCACTTCCTGGCCATGACGACCGTCCAGAACGTCCTCGGCAGCCGGCTGGCCAACCGGGTGCTGGAGCCGCTCTGGAACAGCACCCACATCGCCGAGGTGGATATCACCTGGGACGAGACGCTGGCACTGGAGGGCCGGGCCGGGTACTACGACCGGGTCGGGGCGCTCAAGGACATGGTCCAGAACCACCTGCTGCAACTGCTCTGCCTGGTGGCCATGGAACCGCCGCTCACGCTCGGCGAACGGGACCTGCGCGACCGGAAGGTGGACGTGCTGCGCTCCGTACGGCCGCTGACCGAGCACGACGTGGTGCACCGCACCCGGCGGGCCCGCTACCTGCCGGGCCGGATCGGGGACCGCGACGTCCCCGCGTACGCCGAGGAGGAGGGCGTGGACCCGGCGCGCGGCACCGAGACCTTCGCCGAGGTGGAACTGGAGCTGGACAGCTGGCGGTGGGCCGGGACGCGGTTCCGGCTGCGCAGCGGCAAGGCCCTGGGGGCGGACCGCAAGGAGGTCGCGGTGCACTTCCGCCCGGTGCCCCACCTGCCGTTCGGCCCCGGCGGGAAGAGCCACGGCGGGAAGGGCTCCGGCGGGGAGGCCCACGGCGGGGAGGCCCGGCCCAACGTGCTGCGGTTCGAGCTGGAGCCGGAGGGGCTGGCCCTGGACCTGACCGGCATCGGCGCCCACGCCCACGAGCTCGTCCCGCTCTCGCTGACCGCGCGGATGGAGCCGCAGGACCTGCCCGCGTACGGGCGGCTGCTGCTGGACGTCCTGAACGGCGATCCGGCGCTGTCCATCCGCGGCGACGAGGCCGAGGAGGCCTGGCGGGTGCTCGAACCGGTGCTGTCCGCCTGGGAGCGGGGGCTGGTCCCGCTGGACGAGTACCCGGCGGGCTCGCAGGGGCCGCCGCCGCACTGGTGGTAGCCGCGCCGGTGCCCGGGTGACCGGCCGGTGGGGGGCCGGTCGGCCGGGGCCCGGGCGCTCGGGCCCCGGGCAGTGCCACTCGCGGCCCGCCCGGTGAATTCCGTCGCATTCCGGCACAGCAATCCCAGGCATCACAGTCACCACATTCGTCACAGGCGCCCGGTAAATCACTCGGCTATTTCGACGAATGACTGTTCGAGTGGCTGGTGGGATCCGAACCTTATATTTTCGGCCAAAGAATTCGCGCCCGTTCTCGGGCGTTCCGGGCGCGGCCGGGAGTCGCACCTGGGATTTTGGCGTTCCGATTACCGACGGCGGTCGCTCTCCGTTCAATCGGAAGGGGTTGCGAGCGGCTGACCCGCCGTGAAGACTGTTGCGCGTTCGTCGTCCGGACGTTCGGGACGACAGGGATTGTGCGACTCCCCGACCGTGTCGGCGCGTTCCGCGCGGCGGTTGCGGGGGTGGATCGCCAAAAGGGGGAATGGGCATGCCGGGTACGGCCGTTGCGCAGGTGGGGGCCGGGAGAGCGGCCGGCCGCCGGGGGACGGTTTTCTGTTCGAACGTGCCGGCGGGGTAAGAGTATTCGGAGGCTCGCGGTTCACCGCGATCCGGTCCGCCGTTCATCGCGCGGAGGGAAATCCGGATCGTATTCGCACCGCCCGGTCCGGGCGCGCCGACGCGACCGCGGAACGGCTCCGCGAGGGCGGGTGCGGTGCCCGGCCGCGGGCGTCCGGGGATTCCCGTTCCCGGGGCCGGACGGCCTCCGCCGGCCGGGCCGACGCCGATTCCCTCCGTTCCCGCGCGTCCTGAAGCAGGCGACGACGGTCGGGAATTCCCGCTGTGCCGCCTCCCAATCCGCGATTCCACCGCGGGCGCCCGGCGCGCCCGCACCCGAGAACCAGTCAACGGGAGTTCCGCCATGCCGTACGCCAGTCCGGCGCCCGCCCGCGAGCGGTCGCCGCTCCTCCTGCGCGGCGAGCTGCAGCACCGGCTCGACACGCTCGCTCGCGCCCACCGGGTGCCCGGCGCCCAACTGGTGCTGGACACCGGCCCGGAGGCCGTCGTCCTGCACAGGGTGGCCGACACCGGCACCGGGGCACCGTTCACCGAGGACACCGCCGTTCCGGTCGGATCGCTCACCAAGCCCTACACGGCCGCCCTGGTGATGCTGCTCGCCGACGACGGTGACCTCGACCTCGACGAGCCGGCCGCCGAGCACCTCCCGGAGCTCCGGCAGCTGCCTGAAGTAACGATTCGTCAGCTGCTGAGCCACACCGGCGGACTGCCCACCGGACCGGACTCCGACGCCGCCGCCCGCACCACCGCGACCCGCTACCTGTCCGCCGTCTGCACCGCCCCGGACGCGCTGTTCCCGCCCGGGACGGACTTCTCCTACTCCAACGCCGGCTACGTCGCCGCCGGGCGCCTGGTCGAGACGGTGACCGCGGCGGTCAGCTTCGCCGGCAGGTCGCAGATGCCGTAGTACGAGCACTGGCTGGGGTCGAAGCTGTTGGCCTGGTAGGCGGTGTGGACGTA
>NZ_JBSFJC010000335.1:0-2770 GCF_053597855.1 Kitasatospora sp. NPDC001225 | reverse complement strand
CTGCCGTTCCCGGAGTTTCCCGGGGAACGGCAGGGCCTCACGGCGTTTGCCTGGGAGCTGCTCAGCTCTTGTCGGCGTCGGCGTCGGCCTTGGCGGCCTTCGACTCCTCGGCCTCGGCGGCCTCGGCCTGCTGGGCGCGCTCGGGGACGACGCCGTCGAAGTCGTCGTCGATCTCGAGGTCGTCCTCGTCGTAGAACTCCTCGACGTCCTCCTCGTCCTCGAAGATCACGCGGTCCTCGGAGTGGTCGCCGCCACCGCGCTTCTTCTGCACCGGGGCGTCCGTCGACTCGGCCTCGTCCTCGGCCAGCTCCGGGTCGAGCGTGTCGGTGAACTCCACGCCGTCGATCTCGGCCAGCCGCTCCGAGGCGTTGGTGGTGCCGTCGGTGTCGGCCTCGGCGGCCTTGGCGAACCAGTCACGGGCCTCGTCGGCCCGGCCGGCCGCGATCAGGGCCTCGGCGTAGGCGTACCGCAGACGCGCGGTCCACGGCTGCACGGAGTTGGAGGCCAGCTCCGGGCTCTGCAGCGTCACCACGGCGGCGTCGAACTGCTCCATGTCGGCGCGGGCACCGGCCGCCACCAGGCGCATCTCGACCTGGCCGGCCTTGTCCAGCTGCTTCACCTCGGGCTCGCCGGCCATCGCCAGCGCCCGCTCCGGACGGCCCAGACCGCGCTCGCAGTCGGCCATCACGGGCCACAGGTCCGCCCGGCCGGTCATCCGGCGGGCGGCGCGGAACTCGGTCAGCGCCTCGGAGTAGCGCTGCGTCATGTACGAGGCGAAACCGGCCGCCTCACGGACGGCCGCCACGCGGGAGGCCAGACGGAGCGCGATGCGCGAGTACTGGTAGGCCTCCTCCGCCTCGCCGTCGAGCAGGCGGGCCACCATCACCAGGTTGCGGGCGACGTCGTCCGCGAGGGTCTTGGGCAGGCTCTTGAGCTCCTGGCGCACGTCCGCGTCCAGCTCGTAGCCGGTGACGTCCTCCGGGATCGGCAGACGCTTGACGGGCTCGTAGTTGCCCCGGCGGTCGTCGTACTCCCGGCGGTCGCCGCCGCGCTCGTCCCGGTCACGGCGGTAGCCGCCACCCGACGGGCGGTCGTCACGACGGAAGCCGCCGCGGTCGCCACCACGGTCATCGCGACGGAAGCCACCACGGTCGCCGCCGCGGTCATCGCGGTTGAAGCCACCCGAGGGGCGGTCGTCACGACGGAAGCCACCGCCGGCCGGACGGTCGCCACGGTCGCGGTTGAAACCGCCACCCGACGGACGGTCGTCACGACGCGGACGGTCGTCACGGTCGTCCCGACGGAAACCGCTCGGGCGGTCGTCACGGCGGAAACCACCGCGGTCGCCACCGCGGTCATCGCGGTTGAAACCGCCGGACGGGCGGTCGTCACGGCGGAAGCCGCCACGGTCGCCACCACGGTCGTCACGGTTGAAGCCACCCGAGGGGCGGTCATCGCGGCGGAAGCCACCGCCAGCCGGACGGTCACCGCGGTCGCGGTTGAAACCGCCACCCGACGGACGGTCGTCACGACGGAAACCGCCACGGTCGCCACCACGGTCATCGCGGTTGAAACCGCCGGACGGGCGGTCGTCACGGCGGAAGCCGCCACGGTCGCCACCACGGTCGTCACGGTTGAAGCCACCCGAGGGGCGGTCATCGCGGCGGAAGCCACCGCCGGCCGGACGGTCACCGCGGTCGCGGTTGAAACCGCCACCCGACGGACGGTCGTCACGACGGAAACCGCCACGGTCGCCACCACGGTCGTCACGGTTGAAACCGCCGGAGGGGCGGTCGTCACGACGCGGACGGTCGTCACGGTCGTCCCGACGGAAACCACCGGACGGGCGGTCATCGCGGCGGAAGCCGCCACCGGAGGGACGGTCGTCGCGACGGAAACCGCCGCCGGAGGGGCGGTCGTCACGACGGAAGCCACCGCCGGCCGGACGGTCGCCACGGTCGCGGTTGAAACCGCCACCCGACGGACGGTCGTCACGACGGAAACCGCCACGGTCGCCACCACGGTCGTCACGACGGAAACCGCCACGGTCGCCACCACGGTCGTCACGGTTGAAACCACCCGAGGGGCGGTCGTCACGGCGGAAGCCACCGCCGGCCGGACGGTCACCGCGGTCGCGGTTGAAACCGCCACCCGACGGACGGTCGTCACGACGGAAACCGCCGCGCTCGCCGCCACGGTCGTCACGGTTGAAACCGCCCGACGGACGGTCGCCGCGGTCTCGGTTGTACCCGCCGGTGGGGCGGTCGTCACGGCGGAAGCCGCCACGGTCGCCACCGCGGTCGTCGCGGTCGCGGCCGTACCCGCCGCCCGACGGACGGTCGTCACGACGCGGACGGTCGTCACGGTCGTCGCGACGGTAGCCGCCGGAGGGGCGGTCATCGCGGCGGAAGCCACCGCGGTCGCCGCCACGGTCGTTGGACCAGCCCCCGCGGGACCGGGGCTCGTAGCCTCGGCCGTCGTCCGATCGACGCTCGGGACGGTCCTGGGGCTGGTTCGACATCGTGGTGACTCCTTCTGCTGCTTCAGCTACACCGCGGGCGGAGCATGCGACTCCACCACCGCCACGCGGCTTCGACGCCGGCCTGCTGGCCCGCGTACCTTCTCCATTGTCCGACATGCCGGGACCCTCCGCGTCTGGGCGGAAGTCCCGCTTTTGCCGATCTTCTTCACGTTCGCAAAACACAAAAAGGCCGCGGCCCCAGCGAGTCGCTGGGGCCGCGGCCTTGAATAATTGTTCGGCGGCGTCCTA
>NZ_JBSFJC010000334.1:0-2795 GCF_053597855.1 Kitasatospora sp. NPDC001225 | reverse complement strand
GTGGTCACATCTCCTCCACGTGGCGCGGGCGGGCGGCCACGTCTCGACGGCGGCGTCCGATGAGGAAGGCCGACAGCAGCAGGGGCGGCCGCGATCGCGGTCGCGTGCGGCGCACTGATCACCGGCAATCGGTCGCCGGATAGCGGACGATGCTGTCAGATTCGATCGAGGAACGGAAGGGATTCGCACGAATCAACTAAGCACTGAGCGAATTCCTTGCATTGGCGGGATCCGGGCCGGCGGCAAGTCGTCGAAATGCCATGCGCACTTCACAACTCCGGCTTCACCGCACGCCCTTGACCAGGCAACTTCTCTTTCCGGAATTCCCTACTCGAAACGGTGAACCCGCCAAGCCGCCCCAACCGTTGCCCCGGACGGAACCGCACAGCCACCGCCCGCCGGGGGCGCGGCCGTGACGGTCACCCGCCCGACGGCGGCCGTGACCGGTCCCCGGTGCAGCGCTCGCAGACGGGCCACGGGCCGGCGACGCCGACGGCCCACGCCCCGTGGCCGTCGGGGCGGGGCCCGGGAGATCGCCTCCGCAACCTGGCATATTCCGTCCGCCGGAACGGGCTTGAAAGCACCTTCGTGCACCAGCAAAGTGGTCGCCAGTGAACCGGCACCATCGATACGAGGAGGATGCATGACGCAGACGCCCGTACCGTGGGGCATCGGCAGGATGACGCCGTACGCGGCCACCACTGCCACGCTCCCGGCGCTCACGCCCGTGATCGACCCCGAGACGCAGATCGCGGTCGTCGTGGACGAGGACGGCCGCACGGTGGAACTGGGTTCCCACGGCACCAGCACCAGTGGACTCACCCCGACCAGCACCCGTCCCGGCGACGGGGCCGCGCCGGGCGGTGCGACCGACGCCGACAGCACCGAGTCCTACGACCAGGACCAGAGCGGCAGTTGACGCCGAGACACCGTCGGCCGGTGCTGGTGCTGACCAACCCCTACGACGTCACCGCGGACGTGGTCCTGCGCGTCCTCGCGCACCGCCGCTCCCCCGTGGTCCGTCTCGACCCCGGCACCGACCTTCACACGGGCGCCTCGCTGACCGCCTCGTTCCGTACGGACGGCCGGCGGGGCACCCTGCGCACCCCGAGCCGGGAGCTCGACCTCACCGAGGTGGGGGCCGTGTGGGTGCGCCGGGCCTCGCCCTACGAGGGGCCGGCCGACCTCGACGGCCAGGAACGCCGCTTCGCGGCCTCGCAGTCCGTGTGGGGCGCGGGCGGCATCCTCGCCTCCCTCCCCGGAGCGCACTACGTCAACCACCCGTGGGCGAACCGCGCCGCCGAACACAAACCCGCACAACTCGCCGCCGCGCAGCGCTCCGGATTCGCCGTCCCGGACACCCTCGTCACCAACGACCCGCAGGAGGCACGGGACTTCGTGGCCCTCCAGCGGGCCGGAGCGGTCTACAAGCCCGTGTGGAACACCCCGTACTCCGTCGACGGCGAACCGCGGGCCGTATGGGTGCGGGACGTCCGGGCGCAGGAGATCACGGACGCGGTCCGGGCCTGCCCGCACCTGTTCCAGGCCCGGGTCCCCAAGGCGTACGACGCCCGGGTGACCGCCGTCGGCGACCGGCTGTTCGGCGTGCGGATCGACAGCCCGGACCTCGACTGGCGCCACCGGCAGGACCTGATGACCTGCACGCCGATCGCCGTACCCGAACCGGTCGCGCGGTCCGTGGCCGACTACCTCGGCCACTTCCGGCTGGTGTTCGGCGCGTTCGACTTCGCCGTCACGCCGGACGGCACCTGGTCGTTCCTCGAATGCAACCCCAACGGCCAGTGGGCCTGGCAACCGCCCGAGACCACCGACCGCATCGCACACGCACTCGCTGACGAGCTGCAGAGAGGCCCCGACGCATGAGCACGTCCGAAGAGCTGCGCGCCGCCCTGACGGCCGACCTCGCCGAGAACGGCGCGCTGTCCGACCCGGCATGGATCAAGGCGGCCGAAGCGGTCCCCCGCGAAGCCTTCGCCGGGGCGTACTTCCTCCCGGTCGAGGGCAGCGACCCGACCGCCTACCGGCCGGTCCGGTAGGGCGACCCCGGCTGGCTCGAGGGGATCTACACCGACCGGACGCTCATCACCCAACTCGACGGCCACACCGGCGCGGACGAGGCGGACGGACAACCGGTGGTCGGCGCCCCGTCGTCCTCCTCCACCCTGCCGTCCCTCGTCCTCGGGATGTGGCAGCGGCTCGGCACGGACACCGGACACCGCGTCCTCGAGATCGGCACCGGCACCGGCTACTCGACCGCCCTCGGCGCCCACCGGCTCGGGGACGGGAACCTCACCAGCATCGAGTACGACCCGCGGGTCGCCGAACGCGCCGCCACCGCACTCCGGGCCGCCGGCTACCAGCCCCGCCTCCTCGTCGGCGACGGACTGCGCGGAGACCCCGGCGGCGGCACCTACGACCGGCTGATCGCCACCTGCTCGGTCCGCTACCTGCCGATGCCCTGGCTGCACCAGGTGAAGCCGGGCGGCCGCATCCTGGTCACCCTGTCCGGCTGGAGCTACGCCTCCGGCCTGGCCGAGCTCACCGTGACCGGCCCCGGCGAAGCCACCGGCCGGTTCCTGCCCGGCTACACCAGCTTCATGATCGCCCGCCCGCACGACCGCCCGCCCCGCTCGACCCTCGCCATGCTGCCCGGCGACGAACGGCCCAGCCTGATCGACCCGGCCGTCGTCGACACCTGGACCGGCAGCTGGGTCGCCCAGCTCGCCGCCCCCTCCGCCGAACGCATGGGCAACGGCGCGACCCAGATCCTCTCC
>NZ_JBSFJC010000333.1:0-2814 GCF_053597855.1 Kitasatospora sp. NPDC001225 | reverse complement strand
TTTTTGGTTTTCGTAGTTGTTTTTTAATGTGGGGGGATACCGCTTGTCGGGCGGGGGGGGGTGGGGCCCGCCCCCGCCCCGCCGGGCCGGGCGCCGCCGTTGCTCTTGCGGGTTCCTGAAAGGAACGGAAAGCGGGGTGCTTCCCTCGCCTTCTCTTGTCGTCGGGCGGGCCCGCCCGACGACATTGATCGGTCACCGGACCCGCCCGGCGGGTCGCCTCGCCGCGCGTAGGAAGTCGGCCCGGCCGACTTCCTACGCAGCGGTAGCGGCGCTGCGTGGTGGGGTGAAGCGCTGTTCGGCTGTCGACCATCACCGTCCCCGAGATCCCGCAGGCCGTGCGGGACTTGGCCGCCGTCGGCATCCGTTCGGTGGAGGTGTTCGCCAACAGTCCGCGCCGCGACGAGCGGGCCGCCGGTGCCGTCGCGTCGGACAGCCTGATGGTGCGGGCCATCCGCGCCGTCAAGACACCGAGCCCGGCATGGCCGTGATGACCCGGGGTACCACCCGGGCCGTGCGGCAGGCGCTGGACGTGGCGACCATGCCGCACCTGATCTTCGACTCCGCCCTCTACGAGGGCTACCGCACCACCATGCGGGCCGTCCCCGCCCCCGCCGCCCGCCGCCCGTTCCGGATCAGCCCTCGCAGTCCGGAGACCGCCGTCGACACCGGACTCGCCTTCCTCGACGAGGGGGCGGACATGCTGCTGCTGGAGCCGGGGATGCTGTCGGTGGACGTGCTCGCCAGCCTCAGGGTCAGGACGGCAGCCCCGCTGATGCCGTTCTCCGTCTCCGGCGAGTACACCCGCCTCGCCTCGCCCCGCCCGACCCGGCCACCGGACGGCGGGACTTCCACCCGCTCGCGGAGCTGTTCACCATGCTCAAACGGGCCGGAGCGGACCGGATCATCACCTACGCGGCCCTGGACCTGGCCCGCCTACACGCCTAAGCGGCTGCAGTGGGCCGGACCTCCGCCAGGATGCCCTCCGCGCCCTGGTCCAGCAGGAGGCCGGCTACGAGCACGCCCAGCTTCTCCGGCTCGCTCACCGGGCCGGAGAGCCGCGCCTCCACCTGCCGCCCGCCGTCCACGGAGGTGACCTGCCCGTGCAGGGTCAGCTCGCCGCAGTCGACCTTGCCGAACGCGCCGACCGGCACCGAGCATCCGCCGTGGAGCTCCGCCAGCATCGCCCGCTCGGCCCGCACCTCCGCGTCGGTCACCGGGTCACCGGAACCGGCCAGGACCTCGCGGGCCCACGCGTCGTCCTCCCGGATCTGGATGCCCAGCGCGCCCTGCCCGGGAGACGGCGGAAACAGCCCGACCGGCAGGATCTCGCTGATCTCCTCGCCGCGGCCGAGCCGCTTGATCCCGGCGGCCGCCAGGACGACAGCGTCCAGCTGCTGGGTCCTGAGCTTGCCGAGCCTGGTCGGGACGTTCCCCCGGATCTCCACCGGCACCAGGTCCGGACGGACGTGCAGCAGCTGGGCGATCCGGCGCGACGCCGACGTCCCGATCCTGCCCCCGTACGGAAGGTCCGCCAGCGTCGAGCCGCACAGGGCGTCGTGCACGTCCGCACGGGTGGGTGGGGGCAGGAGGATCAGGCCGGGCGGGTTCGCGGTGGGCAGGTCCTTGAGCGAGTGCACGATCACGTCGACCTCACCGGACACCAGCGCGTTCACCTGGTTCACCGAGAACGCCGAGCCGCCGCCGCGCTCCGAGACATCCCTCAGAGCCGACCTGCGGTCCTGATCACCGGCCTCCGTGATCACTCGCCGGCGGAACGCCACGCCGGGGAAGCGCTCCCGCAGCGGCGCCAGGAACTCCCTGACCTGAGCCCGCGCCAGGTGACTGGCCCGCGACCCCACCACCAGTGTGCTCATAAGCCAACTCCCAGCAGCTGAAGAGGTGTTGACCGCATGCTACTCGCATCGAACACACCCGGTTTCCGACGTTATGTCGGAAACCGGTCGAGAATCCACGGGGGACGCACACCCCCGAACCGTCGTCGGCCCAGTGCCGCGTCAAGCAACGTGACGCGCCGTCCGGATGGTGATCCGGGCGGCGCGTTGTGCGTCATGCCGAGTCTCGCGACCAGGGCCAACGCAGCCTGACTGTCGACGATTTCTCGAAGACCGGCTCTCCACGCCCCGGTACGGAGCATCGCTGAAATCGCGGTCGCGGACAGCCGTGGCTGACGGTCTCCTCCAGAGCGTGTGCTTCGCTCTGACAGGATGCGCCGGTGATCAACTACAGCACCGATCTCTCCGGTCTTGCGGAGCAGGACCTTTCCGGGTTCTTCGTAGGCTGGCCCGCACCGCCGACGGCCGCGCAGCACCTTGCCGTACTCAAGGGCAGTTACCGGGTCGTGGTTGCCCTGGATGCCGGGACGGGGCGCGTCGTGGGCTTCGTCAACATGATCAGCGACGGGGTCCTCACGGGCTTCATCCCGTGGCTGGAGGTCTTGCCCGAATACCAGGGGCAAGGCATCGGCGGGCAGTTGGTCCGGCGGGTCCTCGCCGAGGCGGAACACCTGTACTCCGTGGACCTGACCTGCGACGAGCCGCTGCGCGCGTATTACGAGAAGCTCGGAATGCTGCCGCTGAGAGGCATGGCCGTCCGACGGTGGCAGGTACTGGCCCCGGAGCGCCGAGCTCCGGCGGAGTCCTGAAAGCCACGGTTGACTTCGGCCCCGCCGACTTCCTACGCAGGTGTGGTGGTGCCGTTGCCTCGGTGGTGGCCGCCCCGGCGTGCACGGCTGACCACGCGCGTCGCCGTACTCCTGCGCGACCTCCCGGCGGGTTGCTCTGATGCGCCGCCCTG